>NZ_JBQCGZ010000108.1:0-38099 GCF_051955155.1 Leifsonia sp. | reverse complement strand
CGTTCTGGCGCTCGATCTTGTCGGCGATCTGGTAGACGTTCACGAGCTCGTCGTAGGCGAGGCCGGCGACGTTGTCGTACGTGCTCTGCGAGTAGGGCAGGAACACCGGGTAGTCGGCGATCGCCTTCGCGGCCTGCTCCGCGATGACGTTCTGCGCGGCGACGAGCTGGCGGATGAACGGCTTGGCCGCCTCCAGACCCTGCGCGACGACCTCCTCGTTCGGCTTCACGGCGCCGCCCTGGATGAGGTTCCAGCTGTTCTCGGTGGCCTCCGCCTCGACCATCATGATCGCGACGTCGCCCTCGGAGCCGTCCTCGTTGGTGAGCACGCGGCCGGCGACGACGAGGTCGAAGACGGCCTCCTCGAGCTGGTCGGCCTTCGGGAACGCGATCCACTGGTCCTCGTGCTGGCCGTTGCCGGGGATGAGCGCGAGGCGCACACCGGCGATCGGGCCGGAGAAGGGCAGACCGGAGATCTGCGTGGAGGCGCTGGCCGCGTTGATCGCCAGGGCGTCGTAGAACTCGTCGGGAGCGATGCTCAGGACGGTGATGACGATCTGGACCTCGTTGCGCAGTCCGTCGACGAACGACGGACGCAGCGGGCGGTCGATCAGACGGCAGACCAGGATCGCCTCGGTCGAGGGACGGCCCTCGCGACGGAAGAACGAGCCGGGGATCTTGCCTGCGGCGTAGGAGCGCTCCTCCACGTCGACGGTCAGCGGGAAGAAGTCGAAGTTGTCCTTCGGGTGCTTGCTGGCGCTGGTCGCGCTCAGCAGCATCGTCTCCTCGTCGAGGTACGCGGCGACGGCGCCCTGCGCCTGCTGCGCGAGTCGCCCGGTCTCGAACCGGACGGTGCGGGTGCCGAAGCGGCCGTTGTCGAGGACGGCTTCGGCGAACTTGATTTCAGGACCTTCCAAGAGGTCTTTCTCCTTTGTTTAACGTCGCCACCCCGTCTGGGCGCGACTCTCCAAGGAGCGAGCAGGCAGTTCGACACGTTGCGTGTACGCGGCATCCCATGCGGGTGCGTGGGCTGAGCCCGTCTGGCCATCAGTAGAAATACACGGTTGCCGCCTCGCTTGCGCGGGACGCATCCGGATACCACCACCGAGGACCAGCTCCTGCCAGCCTGCTCCGGCGGTCGGCGTACGGCCGACCACCAGCATCCTATCAGCCGCCCCCGCCCCGGTGGGCGGAAGCCGCCGGCTACGGCAGGTCGACGGTCGCGCGCGCCGCCTCGGCGAGCGCGACGCCGTAGGACGGACCGTGTCCCGCCGCGTGCACGGCGAGCGGATGCAGCTGGTGCAGCGGGATGCGCGCCCGCCAGCCATCGCGCAGCGGGCGCTCCTCCTGGTAGCCGGCGACGATCTCCTCGAAGAAGGGGACGCCGAACAGCTCGAGCATGGCGATGTCGGTCTCCCGGTGGCCGCCGTGCGCGGCGGGGTCGATGAGGACGGCGCCCCGCGGAGACCACAGCACGTTGCCGTTCCAGAGGTCGCCGTGGATGCGCGCCGGCGGCTCGTCGTCGTCGAAGTCGCCGGCGTCGATCCGCTCCAGGGCGCGCTCGACGGCGGGGAGCTGCCCGGACGTGACCGTGCCGGCCGCCACCGCGATGTCGAGGTAGGGACGAACGCGGTCCCTGGCGTAGAAGCGGCCCCAGGAGGTCTCGTGCGCGATCGGCAGCGGCCGCCTGCCGATGAAGATCGGCCCGTCCCAGCCGTCCGGCGCAGCGCCGAAGGCGGCGGCGCCCGCCGCGTGCGTGCGGGCGAGCGCGGCCCCGAACGCGCGCGCCACCTCCGCCGTCGGCCGCGCCTCGTCCACCCGCTCGAGCTCGATCCGGCCCGGCCCGACACCGGCGACGCGCACGACGCGCGCTCCCCCGTCCCGCTCCGCCATTGCCAGCCAGGCGAGCCCCGCCGCCTCGGCCTCGAAGAACAGCGGAGGAGCGTCGGCGCGGTGCTTGACGATCGTGTCCACCGCCTCACCCTACCGGCCAGTAAATGAGAATTCCTCTGTTGTCGGGGGTGGACTCGGCAGTACGCTGCGGCCATGACCGGGACGCCGAAGGCGTCGAGGGGGGTCGGAATGTCCATCCACGAACCTGCATCAGACAAGCGGAATGAGCCGGGCTGGAACGAGCCGGGCCGGGGCGAGCCGGGCGACCGAACCGTCTTCGAATTGGATCTCGGAGGAGCCTTCCCGAACAGCCTCGCGCCCGGCTCCGATCGCCCCGCCAGGGCGCCGCTGCGCAGGCAGGTGCCCTACCTCGATATGGAGGCGGCTCCTGGCGACCCGCCGCGCGAATACGAGCCGGCGCACCAGCGGACGCTGCGGCTGGCCCTGGCGATGCGCGGCGGCGTCAGCCTGGCCGTCTGGATCGGCGGCGCCGTCGCCGAGATCGACCTGTGGCGCCGGCTCCGCATCCGCCGACGGACGGACGACGGAACGGTGTGCGCGCTCTATATCCCGCCGGGCGCGGACGACGCGGAAATCGACCCCGACGTGTACCACCGGGTCCTGATGTACGCCCGGCTGCTCGACTCCGCGCAGTTCGACTCCGTCGAGGTGGATGTGCAGGCGGGCGCGAGCGCGGGAGGCCTGAACGCGGTCATGTACGCCTGCGCGCAGCGAGCGGGCGCGGACGTCGACCTCCTGCTGGACACGTGGGTCGACGTCGGAGGCATCTGGAGCCTCATGCAGCGCCCAGGGCTCCGCTCGGTATCCTCGGTGCTCCGCGGCGACGAGTACTTCTTCCCCCGAGTGCTCGAGGCGCTGCAGCACTTCTACGCCGACCGCCGCAGCCCGCTGCACCGCGCCGACCGGCTCACGGTCGACCTCTCGGCGACGGTGGCGGACAGCGAGGACGCCGTCGACCGCGGGACCAAGGAGGGACGGGGCCACTTCCACTTCGTCGCGACCCCCGACGACCCGAAAGCCCGCGAGCACGGCCGCGCGATCCCCCGGCCGGGCAGTCCGACGCGCGATGCCGACCTGGCGCGCCTGGCGCTCGCCGCCCGGACGACCTCCTCGTTCCCCGGGGCGTTCGAGCCGGCTCTGATCTTCTCCCGGGAGACCGGTGCGAACGGGGCTCAGGTGCGCGGCGGGGACGCCTCCGTGGACATGACGTTCGCCTTTCACGCGCACCGGCGGGGTTGGGCGCATCCGTTCCGCGTGGTGGACGGCGGTGTGCTCGACAACATCCCGATCGACAGGGCCTTCCGGGCGATCCGCAACACGGCCTCCGAGGTGAACACCTCGCGTGCCATGCTCTACCTCGACCCCGATCCGCCCGCACAGCCGCTGCGTTCCGTGCGGGCGCTGCGCTACGGACCCATGGGCGAGGACGAGCCCCGCGGACCGCGCTCGCCTCTGGTGCGCCGGTACGCCGACCGGCAGTCGACGTTCTTCGCAGCGATCTCGGCCGGCCGCGGCAAGCGCGGCATCAGCGAGTCCGGAGCGGACGAGGAGGACGCGATCGAGCAGTACCGCCTGCAGCTGCTGCTGGACCGGGCGCGCAACCAGGCGCTCACCCCGCTGGCCACCAGCAACGTCGGCGAGTATCCGCTGAGGGACGCGCGGGACGCCTATCTCCGCTACCGGGCGAGCTCCGACCCGCAGGTGTTGTCCGGCGTCCTCATCAATCCGTCGCTCTGGCAGTTGAGCACGAACCTGCCGACCAGGGAGGTCTGGCGCGGGTGGAACGAGGAGGAGCGCTCGGCCCTGCCCGACAGCTTCGCGCGGGGGTACGACCGGCTCGAGAGCCCGGAGTCCCTGCTCGACGCCGACACTGGCGCGTCCCCTGACGCACCGGAGGCACGCGCCCTCGCGATCGTGATCGGGCCGCAGGCGCTCCTCGACGCCGCACGCAGCGCGCTGGCCTGGGTCAGAGCACTGGAGGAGCTCACGGGCTCGCTGAGCGAGGCCCCGCTGCGAGGGCCGAGACTCGACCAGCTGACGACGGACGATCCGCCGCGAAGCCTCGCCCAGCTCCGCCGGCGGCTGTACGCCGTGCTGTCCGCCGCTGTCGACGCCAGGGACCGGTGCTTCCGCGTCGCGCTCTCGACCTCGGACCAGGAGCGGAGCGCGCCGCCGGAGTCGCGTCGATCGCACGACCGCGCCGCGGACCGCCTCCGCGACGCCTGGCTGGCCGCGTCGCTGATGGAGGTCCCGGCTCTGCGCGAGCGCTGGACTGACCTGGACGCGGGGGTCGCGGCACTGCGCGTGCTCTCGGGCGCGAAGAAGAAGGGGGCGGCCGCCGACGAATGGTCGCGGCAGCCATGGAGCGGGGTCCCGCAACGGCTGTCCGCGTTCTCCGCGGTCGACCTCGCCCCCTTCGCCGCAGCGATGGGCGTCCCTGAGGCCGTCCCGCAGCTGACCTACTGGAAGATCACCGCGGACGAGCGCCCCGCGCATCCCGAGCGCTACGGCACGCTGCACAGCAGGCGGCTGCGCCTGGCGACTGCTGCGGCACTGACGCTGCCCAAGGAGGACCTCGACCGCGAGGTCACGGCGATGCTGTTCAGCGACCTGTCGCTGAGGGCGGACGACAAGCTCGCCGGCACCTCGCTGTTCCACTTCGCCGGGTTCCTCTCCGAGGCCTGGCGCGCCAACGACTGGTGGTGGGGACGGCTGGATGCCGCCGCCGGCATGATCCGCTTCATCGCGTCGATGATCCCGCCCGCGACAGAGGAGACGCCGACGCCGGGTTCCGATCGGACCAGGATCCGGCCGGAGCCGCGCGTCGCGTACGCCCAGGATTCGGTGCTGACGCAGGCCGCCAAGGCGACCAGGGTCCGACCGTTCCGCACCAGCTTGCCCAGCAATCCGTCGCCGGACCGCATCCGCGAGGCGTTCACCCTCGGCGCGGACACGATGGCCGACATGCGGCCGGGCTATGTGTTCTCCGTCCTCTCCCGCGGCATCCGCGTGGTGAGCAGAGCCGTGGCCGGCTCCGTCGGACCCGGGGAGAAGGTCATGATGGCGCTGCTGCGGCCGCTGCTGGTGTTCGTCGCCGTCGTGTTCAATCCGTTGCGGGAGGCGCTGATCGCGGCGGTGCTCGGGGTGGGCATCGCCCTCATCGGCGGCGTGCTCGTGAAGGGGGGTGGCGCACCGGGCTGGTGGACGATCCTGATCGGCTGCGTCGTCGCCGCGCTGGTCGTCGCGGCGTTGGTGGTCTGCGTGGTCAAGCCGCTGCGCAGCTGGCGGCGCGTCAGCGCGGCCGTCCGCGACCTCGAGGACATGCCGGCCGAGGCGAGGCGGGAGTTCGCGCAGTACCGGAGCTCGGCGATGACGCAGGGCTGGGTCTACGCCGTCGCGTCGCTCCTGACGGTCGGTGTCGCCCTGAGCGGACTCTTCGTGATGCCGCATGTGTCGCTGTGGTCGCTCGACTGGGACGTCACGCGGGCCGGGATGGGCGTGCCCTTCTGGATCCTGCTGGTCTCCGGGCTGGTCCTCGCGCTGCGGGCGAGCGTGCGCTTCCGTGCGCCGAACGAGAGCCCGCATCGCAAGGGACTGTACTGGTGGGGCGTCTTCGTCTACTCGGCGTGGATCCTGCTCGTGCTCGAGCTGCCGTGGCTCGTGCTCGAGCTGCCGCGGCTCACGCCCGCCACGTCGGCGCACGTGTCCGTGGCGCTGATCATCGGGGGCGTCGGCCTGGCCGTCGCGCTGCTGCTCACCTGGGGCTGGCTCGTCCTGCGGGGCGGCTGGCGGACGGCACTCCTCAACAGCATCACCGTCTCGCTGATCGCGGGCGCGGCAGCCTTCCTCGTCTCCTGGGCGCTGATGTTCCTCACGCTGACCGGTGTGTCGGCGGTGGTCGTGATCGTCGTCGTCACCGTGGTCACGCTGTTCGTCTGGGGCACGCTGGTGTGGTGGCTTCCGGAGATCCCGGAGGGCTCGTCGGACACCTGGCGCATCCCGGATGTCGGCCCCGAGCTGCGGAAGGGCATCGCCGACGCACCGCCGCTGAGGTGAACCGCGGCGCGCACGGCGTACGATTCTGCGCATGGACAGGGACGTCTCGCGGGTGCGGCCGCTCGTCGGCGCGTCCTGGCAGCGGGCGGAGCAGGCGCGGCTCGACCCCGGCGTCGTCGCCCCGCTGGTGCTGGACGGACCGGGACTGGAGGACGCGCGGCGCGCGCATCCCATCGCCGCCGCCCTTCCGGTCATCCGGCAGCTGCTGGTGCGGGACGCCGAGCCGGACAGCCGGGTCGTCGTCGCCGTCGGCGACGCCCGCGGCCGGCTGCTCTGGGTGGAGGGCGACCCGGTGCTGCGCAGCAGGGCGGAGCGGATGCTGTTCGTCCCCGGCGCCGGCTGGGCGGAGGGCGACGTGGGGACTTCCGCTCCCGGGACGTCGCTCGCGGTCGGCGGCGGCGTGCAGATCCGCGGGGCCGAGCACTTCGCGGTGGATGTGAAGCCGTGGAGCTGCACAGCGGTGCCCGTGCGGGACCCGGAGACCGGCGAGATCATCGGGGTGATCGACGTGACCGGCGGCGATCAGGTCGCCGAGCCGCACGTGCTCCCGCTGCTGGAGGCGACGGCGGCCGCGGTCGAGCGGGAGCTGCTGATCGGCCGGCTGCGGGATGCGGCGGGCCGCGGGCGCAGGCGCGAGCGCAGCGCCCGTCCGGTCGCCTCGCTCCGGGTGCTCGGCCGCGACACCGGCGAGCTGACCGGGACGACCGGGCGCACCGGCACGCTGAGCAGCAGGCACAGCGAGCTGCTGACGCTCCTGGCCTGGCACCGCGACGGCCTGTCGGCGGAGCGCCTGGCCGAGCTGGTCTACGGCGACGCGGCCAGCACCGTCACCCTGCGCGCCGAGATGGTGCGACTGCGGCGCGCGCTCGGACCCGTGGCGCCGGAGCTCGGTCCGCTCGCGCGTCCCTACCGCCTCGGCGCCCCGCTGGAGACCGACATCGGCGGGGTCGTCGACCTGCAGCGCAGGGGCGCGCACCGCGCGGCGGTCGCCGCGTACGGGGGCGGCCCGCTGCCGGGGTCGGACTCCCCCGGCATCGACGAGCTCCGCGAGGACGTCGTCGCCCGGCTGCGGGAGGCGCTGCTGGAGTCCGGCTCCGCCGACCTGCTGATCGCGTGGGGCGAGACCGACCGCGGCGCCGGCGACGAGGAGATCTGGCGCGCCGCCCTGCACGCCCTCCCCGCGCACTCCCCGCGCCGCGCCCAGGTCGTCGCCCGCCTCCTCGCCCTCGAGTCCTGACTCCGGCCGCCGAGCACAGGAAAAACGCTCCGAAACGGCGGGAATCGGGACGGTTTTCCTGTGCTCGGCGGCCCGGGAGCGGGTGCAACGGGATGCAACGTGGGGATGGGTAGGGTCGGCGGCACCGGCGCGATGGGCGCGCCGGATGACGTCGAAGGAGACCGTCCATGACCTTGAGCCCAGAGCAGACCGCCGCCGAACCGGTCGAGTCGCCCAGCGTCTACGCCCAGCCCGGCACCGAGGGGTCCGTCGTCAGCTACGCGACCCGCTACGACCACTTCATCGGCGGCCGCTACGTCGCGCCCGCGAGCGGCCAGTACTTCGAGGACGTGACGCCGGTGACCGGCCGCCCGTTCACCGAGATCGCGCGGGGCACCGCCGCCGACGTCGACCGCGCCGTCGACGCCGCGTGGGCCGCCTTCCCCGACTGGAGCAGGACGTCCGTCGCCGACCGCGCACTGCTGCTCACCCGCATCGCCGACCGGATGGAGCAGAACCTGGAGCTGCTCGCCGTCGCCGAGACGTGGGAGAACGGCAAGCCGGTCCGCGAGACGCTCGCGGCGGACATCCCGCTGGCGATCGACCACTTCCGCTACTTCGCCGGCGCCATCCGCGCGCAGGAGGGCGGCATCAGCGAGATCGACCACGACACCATCGCCTACCACTTCCACGAGCCGCTGGGCGTGGTCGGCCAGATCATCCCGTGGAACTTCCCGCTGCTGATGGCCACCTGGAAGCTCGCGCCCGCGCTCGCGGCCGGCAACTGCGTCGTCCTGAAGCCGGCGGAGCAGACCCCCGCGTCCATCCACGTCTGGCTCGACCTCGTCCGCGACCTGCTGCCGGACGGCGTGCTGAACATCGTCAACGGCTTCGGGTTCGAGGCCGGAGCGCCGCTCGCCTCGCACCCGCGGATCCGCAAGGTCGCCTTCACCGGCGAGACGACGACCGGCCGACTGATCATGCAGTACGCCAGCGAGAACCTCATCCCCGTGACCCTGGAGCTCGGCGGCAAGAGCCCGAACATCTTCTTCGAGGATGTGGCGGCGGAGAAGGACGCGTTCTACGACAAGGCGCTGGAGGGCTTCTCGTTCTTCGCCCTCAACCAGGGCGAGGTCTGCACGTGCCCGTCCCGCGCGCTGGTGCAGCGCTCGATCTACGACGGCTTCGTCGGGGATGCGCTGGAGCGGGTCTCCCGCATCACACAGGGCAACCCGCTCGACGTCTCGACGATGATCGGCGCACAGGCGTCCAACGATCAGCTGGAGAAGATCCTCTCCTACATGGACATCGGCAGGAAGGAGGGCGCCAAGCTCCTGCTCGGCGGCGAGCGCGCCGACCTCGGCGGCGACCTCGCCGGCGGCTTCTATGTGCAGCCGACAGTGTTCGAGGGTACGAACTCGATGCGGATCTTCCAGGAGGAGATCTTCGGGCCGGTGCTCGCCCTGACCGGCTTCGACACCTTCGACGACGCGATCGGGCTGGCGAACGACACGCTCTACGGCCTCGGCGCCGGCGTCTGGAGCAGGGACGGGTCGCGGCTGTACCGGGCGGGCCGCGCCATCGAGGCGGGCCGCGTCTGGTCGAACACCTACCACCAGTACCCGGCGCACGCGGCGTTCGGCGGCTACAAGCAGTCCGGCATCGGCCGCGAGAACCACCGGATGATGCTCGACCACTACCAGCAGACCAAGAACCTGCTGGTGTCGTACGCCGACGGCCCGATGGGCTTCTTCTAGGAGCCCGTCGTGTCGGAGGCGCACGAGTCCCGTGTCGCGCTGACGCCGGCCGCCGCGGCGATGCTGCGGCGGCTGGCCGAGGCGCACGGTCCGCTGATGTTCCACCAGTCCGGCGGCTGCTGCGACGGGTCCGCGCCGATGTGCTACCCGGTCGGGATGTTCCGGGTGGGCGCATCGGACGTTCTGCTCGGCACCCTGGAGGTGGACGGCATCGACCCGGTGCGCGTCTACATGTCCGCGTCGCAGTTCGAGTACTGGAAGTACACGCACCTCACGATCGACCTCGTCGACGGCCGCGGCAGCGGCTTCTCGGTGGAGGCGCCGGAGGGCAAGCGGTTCCTCATCCGGTCGCGGCTGCTGGAGCCCGCCGAGCTGGCGGCGTTCGGCCTGGCCTGACCGCGACGACCGCGGGAGGACGTCCGCCATCAGGGCGCGACGACGGGCGTCCTCCCGCTAGGACGCGGCCGGGGCGGTGCGACGCGATCCAGCCGCCGCCCCGGCCGCCACCACCCCGATCCCGACCACCGTCCCGAGCGTGTTCGCGATCAGGTCGCTCGGGTCGCTGAACCGCGCGGGCAGGAACAGCTGCACGAACTCGATCACGAGCGTCGTCGCGATGCCGAGCACGAGCACGAGCCACCAGCGCCAGCGTCCGAGCAGCAGCGTCCCGAGCACGCCGAGCGGGACGAACAGGAGCACGTTCGCGGTGAACTCGGTGACCCGGAAGTCGATCCACGCGAGCGCGGGGACGGACGCGAACACCCCGAGCAGCCAGTCCAGCGCCGGGTTGCGGTGCGGGTCCGGCGGCGCGGGGTTCAGCGTGATCCAGGCCACCGCGAGCAGGTAGACCGCGGTGAGGATGCGTAAGAGCGGGCGGCGCATCCTCCTATGCTGGCGCACATGAGCATCGCCTTCCGCATCCCGATGTCGGGTCGCTCCTCCGACGAGAAGCACCGTGTCTCCAGCCCCCTCGAGCTGCTGTTCGACCTGACGTTCGTCGTGGCGATCGCCCAGGTCGCGGCGCAGCTCGCGCACGCCGGGGCGGAGGGCCACGCGCTCGACAGGCTCGGCCCGTACCTGATGGTGTTCTTCGCCATCTGGTGGGCGTGGATGAACTTCACCTGGTTCGCCTCCGCCTACGACACCGACGACGTGCCCTACCGCCTGATGACGCTGCTCCAGATGGGCGGAGTGCTGGTCCTCGCCGCTGGAGTGCCCGCGGCGTTCGACAATACCGACTTCACCGCGATCATCGTCGGCTACATCGTGATGCGGCTGGCCCAGGTGGGCCAGTGGACGCGGGCGGCGATCGAGCACCCGGATGGCAGGGCGACGGCCACCAGGTACGCCGTGGGCGTCGGCGCGGTGCAGGTGGTCTGGATCGCGTGGGGATTCCTGCCGGAGCAGGCGCGCCCCTGGACGTTCATCGCCGCCGCCGCCCTGGAGCTGCTGGTCCCGATCTGGGCGGAGCGCCCGGGGATGACCTCCTGGCACCCGCACCACATCGCGGAGCGCTACGGCCTGTTCACGATCATCCTGCTCGGCGAGTCCGTCTCCGCGTCGGCGATCGGCGTGCAGAGCGGCCTGGAGGCGCACGGCGTCTCCCCCGCGCTCGTCGTGATCGCGGCCGCGGGGCTGGTGCTGCTCTTCGCGCTCTGGTGGCTGTACTTCCTGGAGCCGGCCGGCGAGGGGCTGGAGTCGCGCCGCAACCGCTCCTTCTACTGGGGCTACGGGCACTACTTCGTGTTCGCCTCGCTTGCCGCCATCGGAGCCGGGCTCGAGGTGGCCGTGCAGCGCGGCGCCGCGCATGCCGACGCCTCGGACGCGGCGGTCGAGTACGCGATCGCGATCCCGGTCGCGGTGTTCCTGCTGATGCTCTACATCCTGCACGCGCCGCTGGTTCCCGAGGTCGTCATCCGCCCGCTGAAGACCGGCATCGCGATCCTGCTGGTGCTCCTCGCGCCCCTCGCCTCGCCGCTGGTCGGGCTGGTCGGGGTGACCATCGGGATCGCCCTGGTCGCCTCCGGGCTGGTCGCTGCGACGCTCATCGACCGCGCGGTCGCGGCGCGCAGGGCGACGTCAGACGACTGACGGCACCGCCGCCGGGACGCGCAGCCGCCGGACGATTCCCCAGCAGATCAGGCCCTGAGCAGCGATGTAGCTGAGCATGATCGCGAGGTCCGCCTGCGGCAGCGCGAAGCCCGGCAGGAACCGGTCGAGCCCGAGCAGGCTGTCCGAGACCACGAACAGCGCGGCCCCGACCGCGATCCACGGCGAGCACGCCGAGGCGGAGACGCCGAGCACCGCGAGCGTGAGCCCGTAGAGGGCGAGCGGGACGAGCATCCCGCCGGCGTGCGGCGCGAGCACGGCGAGCAGCGCGACGTACCAGAGCGCGAACACCGCAGACCACCAGCGCGGCCGTCGCAGCCGCATCCGCCGCCAGAACAGCACGATGTAGGCGACGTGGCCGAGCAGGAAGAAGGCGAGGCCGACGACGAACCCGGGCCCGGCATCCATCAGCGACAGGTCCCCCAGCCAGCCGAACAGGATGCCGACGCCTGCCAGCACGACCGTCCCGCCCCGGCGGACCGGCACGGCGAGGAGCAGCGCGAGCAGCAGCGCCGGCATGAGCAGCGGCTTGGTCAGCGCGACCAGGGCGTCGGCCCCGGCCAGGATCGCGACCAGATGGACGATGCCGACGACGATGTACGGCAGGAACGGGAGTGCCACGGCGACGACACTAGCGCCTCCCGGCCGCCGTGCCGGTTGTCCTGCGGGCCGCGTCGCGGGAGGGTGGAGGCGTGACCGAGAAGCGAGACGAGCGTGCCGACCAGCTGACCACCGCCCCGAAGGCGACCGAGGAGGACGCCGCGCCGCGGATCGAGACCTCGGCGGGAGGGGACGGCCGCACCCGCATCGACATCCGCGACGACGCCGAGGTGCGCCCGGGCGCCGACCCCGCTGACCGGTGACGCGGCGACCGGCTCCGTCGTCCGCAGACGCGGAACGGGCCGCCACCCGAAGGTGACGGCCCGTCCGTAAGAAGATCGCGGTATCGATCGACGAGGTGCCTTATCGACGCAGACCGAGGCGCTCGATCAGCGAGCGGTAGCGGTTGATGTCGATGTCCGCCAGGTAGCCCAGCAGACGGCGGCGCTGACCGACCAGCAGAAGCAGGCCACGACGCGAGTGGTGGTCGTGCTTGTGCTCCTTGAGGTGCTCGGTGAGGTCCTTGATCCGCTTGGTTAGGATCGCGACCTGAACCTCGGGGGATCCGGTGTCACCGGGGTGGGTAGCGTACTCTTCGATGATCGCCTTCTTGATGTCAGCATCCAGTGCCATAGAGGGGATCCCCTTTCACTCGTTGCGCGGTGCCCGTGGCCTTCTGCCTGAGCTCTCTTTATCCGCGGCCGTTCGACGGCAACCTGGAGAGTCTACCAGAGAGACGGCGGCGGAAACCCCGCAGCACGGGACGGCGACGCCGGGTCTTCTGCGCACCGCGCGCGCGGCGGTAGCCTCGGCCGCATGAAGGCACTCCAGTATCGCGAGATCGGTTCCCGTCCCGAAGTCGTCGAGGTCCCCGACCCCGAGGTCGGCCCCGGCCAGGTGCTCCTGAAGGTCACCGCCGCCGGCGTCTGCCACTCCGACGAGTTCATCATGAGCCTGCCCGCCGAGCAGTACGTCTACGGACTCCCCCTCACGCTCGGCCACGAGGGCGCCGGCATCGTCGAGGCGGTCGCCGACGGCGTCACGGGCGTGAAGCCAGGGGACGCGGTCGCCGTCTACGGACCCTGGGGATGCGGCCGCTGCCACATGTGCGCCCAGGGCAAGGAGAACTACTGCCTGAACGCCGCAGCCGAGCACATCCAGCCGCCGGGGCTCGGCGCGCCGGGGTCGATGGCCGAGTACATGATCGTCGACAGCGAGCGGCACCTCGTCCCGCTGGACGGGCTGGACCCGGTGCAGAACGTGTCGCTGACCGACGCGGGGCTCACGCCGTACCACGCGATCAAGAACTCGCTGCCGAAGCTCGGGGCCGGGACCACCGCAGTCGTCATCGGGACGGGCGGTCTCGGGCACGTCGGCATCCAGATCCTCCGCGCGATCAGCGGGGCGACGGTCGTCGCCCTCGACGTGAACGAGGAGAAGCTCGCACTGGCACGGGAGGTCGGCGCCCAGCACGCGCTGCTGTCGAACGCCGACGCGGTGGACGCCGTGCGCGAACTGACCGGAGGGCGCGGCGCGAACGCCGTGTTCGACTTCGTCGGTGTGCAGCCGACGGTCGACCTGGCCGGCGCGATGGCCGGCAGCGAGGGCGACGTCACGATCGTCGGCATCGGCGGCGGCGCACTCCCGGTCGGCTTCGGCCGGGTCGCGTACGACGTCGCGGTGCGGACGCCCTACTGGGGATCGCGCGCCGAGCTGATCGAGGTGCTGGACCTCGCCCGCGCCGGGCAGGTGAAGGTGGAGATCGAGACGTACACGCTCGACGAGGCCCCGAAGGCCTATGAGCGCCTGCACGAGGGCCGGATCCGCGGCCGCGCCGTCATCGTCCCCTGACCCGGGCCCCACTCTCCCGAGGGGCGCGTCAGGCGGGGAGGCCCTGCAGGACGGTGTCGAGGGCGGCGACGACGACCGCGGCCGGGTCGTCGTCGTCGCTGCGCGCCCACCAGATCAGCGCGGAGAAGTTCGCGGAGCTGAGCGCGTCGGCCAGCACCTGCGCGCGCAGGCCGTCCGCGGGGACGCCGAGGCGGCGGGCGAGGAACTCGGCGAGGATGTCGCGGTTCTGCGCGAGCCGGGTAACCCCGAACGCGATGAGCGCAGGGTCGGAGCCCATCAGCCGCAGCCGCAGCCGGGTCGCCTCGAGCGCGTCGGGTTCCAGCTCGAGCGCCTGGGTCATCGCCCGCGCCAGCACGTCGCGCGCCGACTCGCTCGCCGGCGCGGCGTCCAGCACCGCGTGCATCCGCTCGACCACCGGCTCGATGCCTCCCCAGACCAGGTCCGGCTTGCTCGGGAAGTACCGGAACAGCGTGCGCCTGCCCACCCCGGCGAGCGCCGCGATGTCGTCCATCGTGGTCGCCTCGTAGCCGTCGGCGGCGAAGTGCCGGAGGGCGAGCAGCGCGACGCGCTCCGGGTCGACGTCGGCGGGACGGCCGCGGCGGCGCGGCGCGGATTCGGCTGGGAGCGGATTCACATCCCCGATTATGGCACCGAGTGCTATAAATGCCTCGACGCCCCACATCGAGCGTACGAAGAAGTCATCGACACCAGTCAGGAGACAGCAGTATGAGCAGCACCGACTCCGCCCGCTTCGCCGGCAAGACCGCGATCGTCACGGGCGCAGGCTCCGGCATCGGAAAGGCAACCGCGCTGCGGCTCGCGTCCGAAGGGGCGCGCGTCATCGGCAGCGACATCTCCGAGGAGCGGCTGACCGCCCTCGTCGAGGAGAACCCGGGCCTGGACATCGTCACCGTCGCCGGCGACGTGGCCAGCGAGGAGACGATCGCGAAGCTGATCGAGGCGGCGGGCGGCCGCGTCGACGCGCTCGCCAACGTCGCGGGGATCATGGACGGCTTCCTGCCGGCCGCCGAGGTGGACGACGCCACCTGGGACCGCGTGTTCACGGTCAACGTGACCGCCATCATGCGGCTCAGCCGCGCCGTCCTCCCGCTCATGGTCGAGGCGGGAAGCGGTGCGATCGTCAACGTCGCCTCCGAGGCCGGCCTGCGCGGCTCCGCGGCCGGTGCGGCCTACACCGCGTCGAAGCACGCGGTCATCGGCCTCACCAAGAGCACGAGCGTCTTCTACAGCCCGAACGGCGTCCGCACGAACGCCGTCGCCCCCGGCGGCGTCGTGACCAACGTGGACGGCACCTTCAAGTCGCAGCTCGCGGGCGAGCGCCTCGGCCCGATCATGCAGACGAACGTGCCCCCGGTGGCCCAGCCGGAGCAGCTCGCCTCCGCGATCGCGTGGCTGCTGAGCGACGACTCCGCGAACGTCAGCGGCGTCGTGCTCGCCTCGGACGGCGGCTGGTCCGCGATCTGACCCTCCGTCAGCCGGTCTGCTCGCGGACCACGGCGTCCGCGAGCAGGCGCAGCCCGTCCGGGATGTCCTCCGCCGCCGCCGCACCGAAGCCCAGCAGCAGCCCCTCCTGCGGCTCCCCGTGCGAGAACCGGCTGAGCGGCTGGACCGCGACGCCGGCGACCGCCGCCCGCTCGGCGACGCGGACCGACGCGAACGGGACGCCCGGCTCCGCCCGCAGCGCGAGGTGCAGTCCCGCCGCCGACGGCACGACGGCGAGCCGGCCCGCCAGCAGCGAACGCGCCTCCCGCTCGATCACCGCGCGGCGCTGCTCGTAGACCGTCGTCGCCTGGCGCACGTGCCTGGCGAAGCCCCCGGAGTCGAGGAACCGCGCCATCGCCGCCTGCGTGAGCGCGTCGTTGTGCCAGTCGGTGAGCCGCTTGGCGCTGCGCAGCGCGGGCAGCAGCGACGGCGGCGCCACCAGGAAGCCGAGCCGGATGGCCGGCAGCATCGTCTTCGAGAACGTCCCGACGTAGACGACGCGGCCCTCCGCATCCAGCCGCTGCAGCGGGTCGAGCGCACGCGCCCCGAACCGGTACTCGCTGTCGTAGTCGTCCTCCACGATCACGGCGTCGTTGCGGGACGCCCACTCCAGCAGCGCGACGCGGCGCTCCAGGGTCAGCACGCCGCCGAGCGGGAACTGGTGCGAGGGCGTCACATAGACCAGGCGGGCGGCGGGCAGCAGGTCGACCCGCAGCCCGTGCTCGTCGACGGGCACCGGGACCACCCGCGCCCCGAGCAGCTCGAACAGCTGGCGGACGGGCGGGTAGCCGGGGTCCTCGACGGCCACCACGTCGCCCGGTCGCAGCAGCACGCGGCCGAGCAGGTCGAACGCTTGCTGCGCGCCGCTGGTCACCAGCACGTCCTCGGGGAGCGCCTCCACCGAGCGCGCGAGACCGAGGTGCCGCGCGACCCCGGCCCGCAGCCGCTCCGACCCGCCCGGATCGGCGTAGTGCGCCGTCCGCAGCAGCCGGCCGCGCAGCTCGGCGGTCGTGTAGCGGCGCCAGGCGTCGAGCGGGAACAGGCCGGGGTCCGGCGTCCCGACACTGAAGTCGTACGCGATCGGATGCGGTTCGCTCCAGAGCGGATCGTCCAGGTCGCGCCAGGGCGCCGTCGGCCGTGCCGCGCGCCGGGACCCGCGGCGCGCCGAGGTGCTGCGCGGCGCGGTCGGCGCGGCCACGAACGTGCCGGAGCCGACGCGCGCCGCGAGGTAGCCCTCGGCGATCAGCCGCTCATACGCGTTCGTGACCGTGCTGCGGGAGACGCCGATGTCCGCGGCGAGCTCGCGCGTCGCCGGCAGCCACTCGCCGCGGCGCAGCCGGCCGTCGAGCACCGCGTCCCGCAGCTGCCGGTAGACCCGCTCGGTGCGGTCGCCGCGCCCTTCGATCGACACGTGGATGTCCATCCCGGCTTCCCTCCGCCGCACAATCGGTCTGTTCGCAATCGCGTGGATTGGATCTTACAGCCGACCAATCGCCTCCTTAGCGTTGGAGCCATGACAGACACCATGGAACGCGTTCAGATCTCCTCCCTCGTCCCGGAGGGCTACCGCAAGGTCATCGCCCTCGACGGCTACGTCGGCACCGCCGTCGAGGAGCCGCTCGGCGACCTCATCAAGCTGCGCGCCTCGCAGATCAACGGCTGCACGTTCTGCGTCGACATGCACTCGGTGGACCTGCAGGGCCGGGGCTTCCCGCTCCGCAAGGTCTTCGCGGTCGCCGCGTGGCGGGAGTCGCCCTGGTTCGACGAGCGCGAGCGGATCGCGCTGGAGCTCACGGAGGCGGTCACCCTCATCCACGAGGGCGGCGTCGGCGACGACCTCTACGAGCGCGCCGTCGCGGAGTTCGGCGAGACGGGGTTCGCGAACCTCGTCCTCGCGATCGGGACGATCAACATCTGGAACCGGATCGCCATCCCGACCAGGATGCGGCCGCCCGCGCTCTGAGAAACGCGCCAGACGACGAGAGGCGCGGCCGGCCATGCCGGTCGCGCCTCTCGGGTGCGGGGATCCGCTCAGCTGACGCCGAGCAGATCGATGACGAAGATCAGGGTCTTGCCGGAGAGCGGGTGACCGCCGCCGGCCGGGCCGTAGGCGAGCGCCGGCGGGACGGTCAGCTTGCGGCGACCGCCGACCTTCATGCCGGGGATGCCCTCCTGCCAGCCCTTGATCAGGTTGTTGAGCGGGAAGTTGATCGACTGCCCGCGGCTCCACGAGGAGTCGAACTCCTCGCCGGAGTCGTACTCGACGCCGAGGTAGTGGACCTCGACCTTGGCGCCGGGGGCGGCCTCCTGGCCGCTGCCCTCGACGATGTCGACGATCTCGAGGGTCTCGGGAGCCGGACCCTCCGGCGCGTCGACCTCGGGCTTCTGGTTGGTGTTCTCTGCCATGACTCCATCCAACCCGGCCGCGGCGGTCGGCGTCAAAGGTCTTGCTTTCCGTGACGGGCTGAGGCACCCTAGAGGCATAACTCGGCGCCCCGGGAGAGTTGCAGGCATCGCCGCACCACCGGGCGTCGAGTCTTTTAACGCCCGGGATACATCCCTACTTTCGCTCGGTATTTGTGGCAAGCTGGCCGGAACACGCCAGCGATCGCGAAGGAGCACGCCGATGTCCCCGACTCCCACCCCGCCCGAGGTCGACACCCGCTCCGGCCGGGTCAGAGGGGTCTGGCGCCACGGGTCGGCCGCGTTCCTCGGAATCCCGTTCGCGGAGCCGCCGGTCGGGGCGCTGCGGTTCGCGGCGCCGGTGCCGCACCGCGGGTGGGAGGGCGTGCGCGACGCCACCGCCTACGGCGCGACCCCGCAGCGCGTGCCGATGGCCGAGGTGACCGCGATCCCGGAGCCGAGCATCCCCGGCGAGTCGACGCTCAACGTGAACGTGTTCACCCCGGCGCCCGGCGACGAGGCGGCGCGGCTGCCGGTGCTCGTCTACATCCACGGCGGCGGGTTCACGGCCGGATCGCCCGCGAGCCCCTGGTACGACGGGTCCGCCTTCAACCGCGACGGCGTCGTGACGGTCTCGGTCTCCTACCGGCTCGGCTTCGACGGGTTCGGCTGGATCGCCGACGCGCCGGCGAACCGCGGCGTGCTCGACTGGCTGCTCGCGCTGGAGTGGGTGCGCGACTCCATCGCGGCCTTCGGCGGCGACCCCGCCGACGTCACCATCGCCGGGCAGTCCGCGGGCGGCGGCGCCGTCCTCACGCTGCTCGGCATGCCGCGCGCGCAGCCGCTGTTCCGCCGCGCCCTCAGCATCTCCGGCGCGACCGCCGATCTCCCCGCCGCGGAGTCGGAGGCGCTCGGCAGGCGCGTCGCCGCACTCGCGGGCGTCGAGCCGACCCGCGCCGGGCTGTCCGCACTGACCGAGGAGACTCTGCTCGGGCTGCAGGCGCGCGCGCTCGCGCCGGACGGGGCCGGAGCCGACCCGCTCGCGTCGCTTGCCCAGCTGACGACGACCGGGATGGGCTGGGGACCGGTCGTGGACGGCGAGCTGGTGCCGCACAGCGCCGCCGACGCGGTCCGCGCCGGGATCGGGGCGGACAAGCCCCTCGTCCTCGGCGCCACCGACCACGAGTTCAACGCGGCGCTCACCGCGCACGGCGCCGCGCTGGCGGCCGTGCCCGCCGCCGGCATCCTCGGCACGTTCGGCGTGCCTGCGGAGACGATCGCCGCGTACGTCGGCGCGCATCCCGGCGCGGGAACGGCCGAACTGGTCGGCCAGTACGTGACGGACCGGCTGTTCCGGGCCCCGGCGATCGACATCGCGCTCTCCCGCGCGAGCGCCCAGGCGCCGACCTGGCTCTACCGGTTCGTGTGGCGCTCGCCGGCGACCGGTTCGGCCTCGCACTGCCTCGACGTGCCGTTCTGGTTCGACGGGATCGGCCTCGACGCCGTCGCCGCGCTCGCGGGCGGGAACCCGCCGCAGGCGCTCGCCGACGACATGCACGGCGCTGCCGTCGCCTTCATCCGCGGCGGGGAGCCGGGCTGGCCCGTCTTCGACGCGTCCACGCGCACAGCGCGGGTGTTCGATACGCCGTCGAGAATCGAGGAGGACGCGTTCGCCGACGCCGCGGTGCTGCTGCCGGCGCCGGTCGCCTGACTCAGCCGAAGACCTTGCCGGGGTTGAGGATGCCGAGCGGGTCGAACACCGACTTGAGCTTCACCTGCAGCTCGTACGAGTCCGGACCGAGCTCGTCGGCCAGCCAGCGCCGCTTCAGCACGCCGACCCCGTGCTCGCCGGTGAGGGTGCCGCCGAGCTCGACGGCGACCCGGAACAGGTCGTTCGCCGCGTCCCAGACCGCGGATTCGGCCTCGTCGCCGGTGTAGACGAAGTTGGGGTGCAGATTGCCGTCGCCGGCGTGCGCGACGGTCGGGATCGGGATGCCGTAGCGCTCGGAGATCCTCTCGATCGCGTCGAACATCTCCGGCATCCGCGAGCGCGGGACGGCGACGTCCTCGATGAGGACCGTTCCTGTCGCCGCGAGGGCGGGGTGGAAGGCGCGGCGGATCGCGAGCAGGCGGTCGCCCTCGGCCGCGTCGGCGGCGACGCGGACGACTCCCCCGGTCTCCTCGATCAGCCGGCCGGCAGCGGCGGCGTCCCCGCCGGCCGTCGGCCCGTCGAACTGGACGAGCAGGTAGGCGTCGCCGGCGGAGGCACCGAACGCGTCCCCGATGGTGTCGGGGCCGAGGTGCTCGGCGATCCTGGCCAGGGCCTGCGCGTCGACCAGCTCCATGACGGCGGGGCGGAGGCGCGCGGCCGTGATGCGCGCGGCGGCGCCGGCCCCGGCGCGCACGTCGGGGAACAACGCCCCGAGCGTCCTCGGCTCGCCCTCCGGGATCGGCAGCGCGCGCACGGTCGCACCGACGACGACGCCGAGCGTGCCCTCCGAGCCGACGAACAGCGCGGTCAGGTCGTAGCCGGTGACGCCCTTGACCGTGCGGTGGCCGGTGCGGATGAGCCGGCCGTCGGCGAGCACGACGTCCAGGGCGAGCACGGCCTCCCTGGTCACCCCGTACTTCGCGCACAGCAGGCCGCCCGCGTTGGTCGCGATGTTCCCACCGATGGTCGAGATGGCCTTGCTGGCCGGGTCCGGCGCGAAGAACAGCCCGTACGGCTCCAGTGCCGCGTTCAGGTCGCCGTTGAGGACGCCGGGCTCGACCACCGCGAGCTGGTCCTCTGCGGAGATCTCCAGGATGCGGTTCATCCGGCTGACGTCGAGGACGATGTCGCCGCCGGTGCCGTTCGCTCCCCCGGCGAGGCCGGTGCCCGCCCCGCGCGGCACGACGCCGACCCGGAACTCGCTGGCGGCGCGCATGGTCGCCTGCACGTGGCCGACCTCCGTCGCGAACACGATGGCGAGCGGGCGGCCCTCGGCCACCCAGCCCGACTTGTCGCCGCGCGCGGCGTCGAGGAGCTCGGCGTCGGTGCTGAGGATCGGCGCTGCGGCGTCCTCGCCGCCCAGGGCCGCGGTGAGCCAGTCGATGACATCCATGCCCGCCACTCTGTCAGCCCCTCGGCCTCGCGGCCAATCGCCACCGCGCGCTGATGTCCGATTTCCGCTATCCGATGTCGATCGCCGGTGCCAGGCTTGGGACATGACGAGCACGAAGGACACGCTGGCCGACCCGGTCTTCGCCGAGCGCTACCGCGCGATGAGCGCCAGGGACGCGCGGTTCGACGGCCAGTTCATCACCGGCGTCCACTCGACCGGCATCTACTGCAGGCCCAGCTGTCCCGCCGTCACGCCGAAGCCCGGCAACGTCACGTTCTACCTGACGGCGGCCGCCGCGCACGAGGCGGGACTGCGCGCGTGCAAGCGCTGCCTGCCGGACGCCGTCCCCGGATCGCCCGAGTGGAACGTGCGCGACGACCTGGCCGCGCGCGCCATGCGCCTGATCGCCGACGGCGAGGTGGAGCGCGAGGGCGTGCCGGGCCTCGCCAGGCGCCTCGGCTACACCCCCCGGCACCTCGGCCGCGTGCTCACCGCCGAGCTCGGGGCCGGGCCGCTCGCCCTGGCCCGCGCGCACCGCGCCCAGACGGCCCGGCTGCTGCTGACCGGCACCGACCTGCCGATCACCGACGTCGCCTTCGCCGCCGGGTTCACCAGCGTCCGCCAGTTCAACGAGACGATGGCGGAGGTCTACCACGTGACCCCCGGCGCGATCCGCAGCTCCGCTCGCCGCCGGCCCGCTGCCGCGCACGTGGCGGCCGGTGGCGCTGCGCTCACGCTGCGGCTGCCCGCGCGCGCGCCGTTCGACGGCGGATCACTGCTCGGCTTCCTCTCCGCTCGCGCCGTGCCGGGGATGGAGACGGCGGGCGGCGACGGCACCTACGCGCGCGCTCTGCGGCTGCCGCACGGTCCCGCGGTCGTCCGGCTCACGCTCTCCGGGACGCCGGACGCCCCGGCCGTCGAGTGCGACGCGGTGCTCGCCGACGTCGCCGACCTCGCGCCGCTCGTGGCGCGCGTCCGCCGGCTGCTCGACCTGGACGCCGACGCCGCGGCGATCGACCAGGCGCTCTCCGCCGATCCCGCGCTCGCCCCTCTCGTCGCCGCCCGGCCCGGACTGCGCGTCCCCGGCGCGGTGGACGCCGAGGAGATCGTCTTCCGGGCGCTGATCGGCCAGCAGGTCTCCGTCCCCGCCGCCCGCACGGCGCTCTCCCGGCTCACCGACGAACTCGGCGAGCGGATCGACCTGGGCGGCTTCAGCCGGCTGTTCCCGACCGCGGCGGCGATCGCCGAGCACGGCAGGGAGGTGCTGCGCGGGCCGGCCAAGCGCATCGACGCGATCGTCGGCGTCGCCCAGGCGCTCGCCGAGGGCAGCCTGACCATCGACGTCGGCGAATCCAGGGAGGACCTGGAGCGCCGCCTGGTCGCCCTGCCGGGCATCGGGCCGTGGACGGCCGGTTACGTCGCCCTGCGGGTGCTCGGCAGCCCGGACATCCTGCTCACCGGCGACCTGGCGCTGCGCCAGGGGGCCGCCAGGCTCGGGCTGCCCGCCGAGCCGCGGGCCCTGGCAGCGTACGGCGCGCGCTGGGCGCCGTGGCGCAGCTACGCCGGGATGCACCTGTGGAACGCGCCCGCGGCGTAGGATCGCACACGTGCCAACGATCACCGTCGTCATCCCGGCCCTCGACGACGCGGAGATGCTGCGGACCTGCCTCGCCGACCTCGCCGCCCAGCTGCGCCCCGCGGACGAGATCGTCGTAGTCGACAACGGCAGCGCCGACGACACCGCCGCGGTCGCGAGGGCGGCGGGCGCGCTCGTCATCGAGCAGCCCGTGCGCGGCATCTGGTCCGCGGCGGCGACCGGCTATGACGCGGCGTCCGGCGACATCATCGCGCGCCTGGACGCGGACTCCCGGCCGCCCGTCGACTGGCTGCTGCACATCGAGGCCGAGTTCGTCGACGATCCGGCCATCGGCGTGCTCACCGGGCCCGGCATCTTCTACGACGGCAACACCGTGATCGCAGGGCTCGGCCAGGTGCTCTACATCGGCGGCTACTTCTGGGCGATGGAGATCTGGCTCGGGCATCCGCCGATCTTCGGCTCCAACTTCGCCATGCGGCGCGCGGTCTGGCACGGCGTCCGCGACCGCGTGCACAGCGGGATGCGCGAGGTGCACGACGACCTCGACCTCGCCTTCCACCTGGACCCCGGCGTCGTCGTCCGCTACGACGAGCGGTTGACGGTCGGTATCTCGGCCCGGCCGTTCTCCACCTGGCGCGGCCTCGGCAGGCGCCTCCGCTGGGCGTACACGACCCTGCGGATGCACCTGCCGGAGGAGTCGCCGTGGCGGCGCAGGGCGGCGCGCAAGCGCTGGAACGAGGAGCACGCCGAGGAGGCGCCCGGCGTCGCATAGCCGGCTCCCCTCCTGCATGTGCCGGATGTCAGCGGCGGGCGTCGCCCGCGCGGAACAGCGCGACCATGTCGCGGCCGAGCTGGTGCGGCGCGGTCTCGCACGGACTGTGCCCGGTGCGGTAGACGGCGAGTCTGGCGCCGAGCCGCTCGGCGTTCGCCGCGTGCAGGTGCGTCGGCCACAGGTCGTGGTCGCCGGTCGCCACCAGGATCGGGACGCCGCTGGCCGCGACCGCGTCCCGCACATCCGGCACCCTGCGCATCAGCCCGACGATGTCGTCGACGCTGGATCGCCGGGTGAGGTCGAACCGCGAACGGACGAACGCGAGCCGGCTCGGCGGCACCTTGTTCTTGTTCGTGACGATCCCCCAGATCATCAGCCCGGCGCCCTGCCTGCCGCCGAGGAACCAGCTCAGCCAGCCGATGATCCGCACGCCGCGGAAGGACTGGCCGGGCTCCGGCGGGGTGGTCAGCAGGGTCAGCGTGCGGAACAGGTCCGGGCGCTCGACCAGTGCCAGCTGCGCGAGGATCCCGGCGAACGAGTAGCCGAGCACGTGCGCGGGGCCGCCGTCCACCAGGAACGCCAGGAAGTCGGCGACGAGCAGCTCGTAGGTGTAGTGCCCGCCGGGGACCGGACCCGCCTCCGCCGACTCGTACTGACCGGCGAGGTCGTAGCTCTGCACGTAGTAGCCGGCGGCGACCAGGATCGGTGCCAGCAGGTAGAAGTCCTCCTTCGACCCGGTGACGCCGGGGACGAGCACGACCCTCGGGTCCGCCGGGTCGCCGAGCGAGACCACGGCCAGCTCGCCGCTCGGCGCGCGGAACCGCGAGAACACGGCGCCGACCGGCGCGATCGACCAGTCGATGTCCGGCAGGCTCGCGTCCAGGCGCGCCGCATCGTCGTCGCCTCCCGCGACTCCTGGCCTCCGCTCGCCGATGGACATGCCTTCACGCTAGCCGACGGCGCGTGCGAATGCGGAACCGGTTCAGGTGACGCGGCAGTACGTGGTCAGGTAGCCGATGCCGCCGATGGAGACCGTGACGGTCGAGCGGTCCTTCAGGAAGACCGGAGGGGTGCGCGAGTAGCCGGCGCCGCCGGGGCTGCCGGTGGAGATGAGAGTCCCGGGCTGGATGGTCGCCGACCGGGACAGGAACTCGATGATCTCCGCGACCGAGCGGACCATGTCGGCGGTCGAGGCGTCCTGCAGGATCGCCCCGTCCACGTTGGTGGTCAGCCACAGGTCCTGCGGGTCGGCGATCTCGTCGGCGGTGACCACGACGGGACCGTTCGGCGTGAAGCCGTCGAACGACTTGCAGCGCGACCACTGCGCCTCGGAGAACTGCAGGTCGCGCGCGGTGATGTCGTTGACGACCGTGTAGCCCCACACGTAGTCGAGCGCGTCCCGCACCGAGACGTTGCGCGCCGGCCGGCCGATGATGACGCCGAGCTCCGCTTCGTAGTCCACCTGCGTGGTGAGATCCTCGGGCCAGGAGGTGGTGCCGCCGTGCCCGGCGAGCGAGTTCGGCCAGAGCGAGAACACGGTGGCCGCCTTCTCGCTGCGCAGCTTCAGCTCGGAGGCGTGGGCGGCGTAGTTCGCACCGATCGCGATCACCTGCGGCGGGCGGAGCACGGCGGACGCGTGCCGCAGCTCGTGCACCGGCACCAGCGGCGTCCGCGCGGCGACGGCGCGGTCGACGAAGGCGCGCACCTCGGCCAGGGCGTCGTCCCCCCGTTCGATCAGGTCCTGCAGGTCACGCGGCGCCTCCGGCATCACGTCGTCCAGGAACAGCGCCCCGTCGCCGATGACGGCGGCGAGGCGAGGGGTCGAATCGGGGGTCGTGCTCAGGTGCGAGAATCTCACATCCACCAACCTATCGGCGTCGTACGGCAGGGGTCGAAAAGCTGACGGCGTGAACGCGCCGCCGGGCGCAGTGCGCACCCGGCGGCGACGGTCGTGCTACTCAGCGGCTTTGTCCTTCTCGATGACCGGGATGGCCGTCGTGATGGCCTCCAGTCCGCTCAGGCGGGCCGGGGACAGCAGGTGCATGACCTCGTCCCTGCTCATCAGCTTGGCCTCCACCACCAGGTCCGCGACGTTGCGGCCGGTCAGCAGGGCGGACTTCGCGAGCGCCGCGGCGGCGGCGTAGCCGATGTGCGGCGTGAGCGCGGTGATGACGCCGACCGACGAGCCCACCATCGCGCCCAGGCGCTCCTCGTTGGCGGTGATGCCGTCGACGCAGTTCACGCGCAGCGTGTGGAAGCCCTGCGCCATCCAGGTGATGGACTGCAGCAGCGAGTGCGCGATCACCGGCTCGAACGCGTTCAACTGCAGCTGGCCGCCCTCGGCCGCCATCGTGACGGTCACGTCGGCGCCGGCGACGGAGAACGCCACCTGGTTGACGACCTCGGGGATGACCGGGTTCACCTTGCCCGGCATGATGCTGGAGCCGGCCTGGCGGGCGGGCAGGTTGATCTCGCCGAGGCCGGCCTGCGGGCCGCTGGAGAGCAGGCGCAGGTCGTTGCAGATCTTGGAGAGCTTGATGGCGCTGCGCTTGAGGGAGCCGGAGAACGACATGAACGCGCCGGCGTCGCTGGTGGACTCGATGAGGTCCGGAGCGGTCTCCAGGTTCAGGCCCGTGATCAGATTGAGGTGCTTGACCGCGGCGGCCGAGTAGCCGGGGTCGGCGGTGATGCCCGTGCCGATCGCGGTGGCGCCGAGGTTGATCTCCGCGAGCAGCCACTTGGTCTCGGTGAGCCGGGCGTGGTCCTCGGTGAGGGTGGTCGCGAAGCCGTGGAACTCCTGGCCGAGCGTCATCGGCACGGCGTCCTGCAGCTGCGTGCGGCCGACCTTGAGGATGTGCCGGAACTCCTCGGCCTTCGACGCGAACGCGTCGCGCAGCAGGGCCAGCTCGTCCAGCAGGTGCGCGAGCGCGAAGGTCAGCGCGATCTTGATCGCCGTCGGGTAAGTGTCGTTGGTGCTCTGGCTGCGGTTGACGTCATCGATCGGGCTCATGAACTGGTACTCGCCCTTGGCGTGACCGTCGAGCTCCAGCGCGACGTTCGCGATGACCTCGTTGGCGTTCATGTTCGTGGAGGTGCCCGCGCCGCCCTGCATCACGCCGACGACGAACTGGTCGTGGTAGCGGCCGTCGATGATGAGCTGGCAGGCGCGGTCGATGAGGTCGGCCTTGTGCGCGTCCAGGACCCCGATCTCGAGGTTGGCGCGGGCCGCGGCCTGCTTGACGCTCGCGAGCGCGACGATCAGGTCGGGGTAGACGGAGATGGGGCGCTTGGCGATCGGGAAGTTCTCGAGGGCGCGGGACGTGTGCACGCCCCAGTACGCGTCGGCGGGGATCTCGCGGCTGCCGAGCGAGTCGGTCTCGACGCGGGTCTCCCGGCCTGCGGCGCTGGGGGTCGGGACGTCGGACACGTTCTCGGACGCGTCGATCACGGGAATGGGGGTCGTCTTCGGTTCGTCCATCGTTGCTGTGGAATCCACGGTTGGCACCGTTGCCTCTCGTTGTGCGTTGGCATGCTGTCGACGGCGGTTCGTGGCTGCCGCCAATGCGAGACTACCCCCGCCTGTGCCGCCCGGAATGTACGGCATGTACGGGATCCAGGACGGTGTTCGCCAGCGTGTCGATCGGGGACGCGGTCAGCCCAGTCTGCGCAGCAGGCCGCGCGCGAAGCGGTCCTTCGCTGCGGTGTACGGCGGGTAGATCAGCTGCATGGTGTCCGGCTTCAGCGCCTTGGACAGCACCGCCTTCTCGTGGCTGAACGTGCGCAGCGAGCGCTCGCCGTGGTAGGCGCCGGAACCGCTCTCCCCCACGCCGCCGAAGGGCAGCCCTGCCACCGCGAGGTGGGCGGCCGGCACGCCGAAGCCGACCGCTCCCGAGCTGGTCTCGGTGAGGATGCGGCGCTTGACCGCCGAGCGCTCGGTGAAGACGTACAGCGCGAGCGGCTTGTCGCCGGCGCGGATGAAGCGGATGGCGTCGTCCAGATCCTCCACCGTCACGATCGGGAGCACCGGACCGAAGATCTCCTCGCCCATGACGGCGGAGTCGCGCGGCACGTCCACGAGCACCGTCGGCGCGATGTAGCGCGCGGCGGCGTCGTGCTCGCCGCCGGTCACGGCCGTGCCGGAGCCGAGCATCCCGGACAGCCGCTCGAACTGGCGGTCGTTGACGATGCGCCCGTAGTCGGGGCTCTGGGCGGGGTCGTCGCCGTACAGCTCGCGGACGGCGACCGCCAGGGCCTCGGCGAGCGGGCCGGCGACGGAGCGCGGTGCGAGGATGTAGTCCGGCGCGACGCAGGTCTGCCCGGCGTTCATGAACTTGCCCCACGCGATGCGCCGGGCGGCGGCGGCGAGGTCGACGGAGTCGTCGACGTAGACGGGCGACTTGCCGCCGAGCTCCAGGGTGACCGGCGTCAGGTGCTCGACCGCCGCGGCGGCGACGATGCGGCCGACGCGTCCGTTCCCGGTGTAGAAGATGTGGTCCCAGCGCTCGGCGAGGAGCCCGGTCGTCTCCTCGACGCCGCCCTCGACCACGGCGACCGCGCGCGGGTCGAGGTACTGCGGGATGAGTCTCGCCATCGCGGCGGACGTCGCCGGTGCGAGCTCGCTGGGCTTGAGGACGACCGCGTTGCCGGCGGCCAGCGCGCCGACGAGCGGCGCGAGCAGCAGCTGCACCGGGTAGTTCCACGGCGCGATCACCAGCACGACGCCGACCGGCTCGAGGATGGTGGAGGCGCGCGCGGGCAGCAGGGCGCCCGGCACGCCCACCCGGCGCGGGCGCAGCCAGCGCCGCAGGTGCGCGCGCATGTGGTCGATCTCGCCGACCACGAAGCCGAGCTCGGCGATCTGCGACTCGGTCGGGTTCTTGGCGAGGTCGGCCAGCAGCGCGTCCTCGAACTCCGCCGCGCGCTCGGTGAGCATCCGGCGCAGCGCGTCCAGCTGCCCGAGCCGCCAGGCCAGCGGCTTGGTCACACCGCGCTCGAACGCGGTGCGGAGGGCGTCGGCGGTCTGCGGGATGACGGCGGCGTCAGGGCTCATGCGCCCATCCTAGGGACCGGGTCAGCCGCGCGGGGCGGCGCCGCTGCGCGAAACGGAGGACACCCGCGCTCGGATCGGCTCATCGGCCTCCCTTCCCCACGCTTAGCGGCGCGGCGCGAGCACATCTCCTCCCTTTCCGACAGCGGCGGAAGGGGAGGAGAGCGGGACGCGGAAGGCCGGTAGGGACAGGTCAGCCGCGCGGGCGGTACTCCAGGTCGAAGATCGCGTGTCCCAGCTTCTCGCCGCGGCGCTCGAACTTGGTGACGGGACGGGAGTCCGGGCGCGGGATGAACGCGCCGGCCCCCGCCGTGCTCACCAGCGCCGGCTCCGCGTCCAGCACCTCGAGCATGTGCTCGGCGTACGGCTCCCAGTCGGTGGCGAGCCGCAGGACGCCGTCGCTCGCGAGCGCGCGTACGAGCAGTCGGACGAACTCCGGCTGGATCAGCCGGCGCCGGTGGTGCCGCGCCTTCGGCCACGGGTCGGGGAAGAAGATCAGGATCTCGTCGACGCTGCCAGCGGCCAGTCCCCGCTCGAACACCTCGACGGCGTCGTGCCGGACGAGCCGGATGTTGCCGAGGCCGCGCTCGTTCATCGCGGCGAGCACCCGGCCGATGCCTGCTCCGTGCACCTCGACCCCGAGGAAGTCGCGCTCGGGGTGCCGTTCGGCCAGGGCGAGCAGGTTCTCCCCGTTGCCGAAGCCGATCTCGACCGTCACCGGCGCGTGCCGGCCGAACAGCGCGTCCAGGTCGAGGGGCGAGCCGTCGAAGTCGACGCCGAATGCCGGCCAGAACTCGTCGATCGCCCGCTGCTGTGCTTCGGTCTTCCGGCCGCGCACCACGAAGCTGCGCGGCCGGATGAGAGGGGTGGGTTCCATCCCTCCATTCTCGCAGAAGCGGGATCAGAGGACGGCGAACGGCAGGAACGCGAGGCCGACGCCGAGGCCGGCGATGGCGAACAGCAGGCCGATGACGACACCGGCGAGCATCACGGCGTTCAGGACGATTCCCCAGATCGCCAGCGCGCGTCCGGCGGGCTCCCGGCCGAGCGCCAGGACGCCGATGACGATACCGGCGATCGGCGCGAGGAACGTCCAGCCGAAGGCGATGGAGGCGATGCCCAGCACGAAGCTCGTGATGCTGAGCGGTCGGGAGGGCGCGGCCGCCGGGGCGGGCGCGGTGTACGGGTACTGGTGTGCGGTGCTGGTGGACATGCCTCCAGTCAAGCCGCAGCGCACGCCGCGGGGCATCCGGGTAACCCCCGGATCGGATCAGGGGTCACCCGGAGACCGCTCAGTGCGGGAGCAGCGCCTCGATCGGCCCGCGCGCGAAGTAGACCAGGAAGCCGGCCGCGACGATCCAGAGCAGCGGGCTGATCTCGCGCGCCTTGCCGGCGAGCGAGCGGATCAGCACCCAGCTGATGAAGCCGACGCCGATGCCGTTCGCGATCGAGTAGGTCAGCGGCATCACGATGATGGTGAGGAACACCGGCAGCGTGCTCGAGAACTCGTGGAAGTCGATGTGGCGGATCTGCACCACCATCAGCGCACCGACGATGACGAGCGCGGCCGCCGCCACCTCGGACGGGACGACCTGGGTCAGCGGCGTGAAGAACATCGCGAGCAGGAACAGCGCGCCGGTGATGACGCTGGCGAAGCCGGTCTTGGCGCCCTCGCCGATGCCGGACGCCGACTCCACGAACACGGTGTTGGAGGAGGCGGAGGTGCCGCCGCCGACGACGGCGCCGACGCCCTCCACGATCAGCGCGGACTGCAGGCGCGGGAAGGTGCCGTCCTCGTTGGCGAGGCCGGCGCTGCGGGCCAGACCCGTCATCGAGCCCATCGCGTCGAAGAAGTTGGTGAAGACGAGCGTGAAGATCAGCATCACGGCCGCGAGGGCGCCGATCCGGCCGAACGAGCCGAGCAGGTCCACCTGGCCGACCAGGCTGAGGTTCGGCAGGCTCACGAGCGAGGTGGGCAGCTGCGGGACCGTGAGGTTCCAGCCGTTGGGGTTCTTCGGGCCGGAGCCGCCGATGTGGAAGACCGCCTCGGCGATGATCGCGACGATGGTCGCGGCGACGATGCCGATCAGCAGCGCGCCCTTCACGCGGCGGGCCATCAGCACGCCCATGATCACGAGTGCGACGAGGAAGACGAGCGTCGGGACCGTCGCGATCGAGCCGGACTCGCCCAGCTGGACGGGCGGCGAAGACAGGTTGGTGCTGCGCACGAAGCCGCTGTCCACGAAGCCGATGAACGCGATGAAGAGGCCGATGCCGACGGTGATCGCGGTCTTCAGCTGCGGCGGCACCGCGTTGAAGATGAGCCGGCGCAGGCCCGTGGCGGCCAGCAGCACGATGATCAGGCCGTTGATGACGACGAGGCCCATCGCCTCCTGCCAGGTGAGCACCTTGACGACGTTCACCGCGAGGAAGGAGTTGATGCCGAGGCCGGCGGCGAACGCGAACGGCAGGCGCGCGATCAGGCCGAAGAGGACCGTCATCACACCGGCGCTCAGCGCGGTGACCGCGGCGACCTGCTCGCCCTGCAGCGAGTGCCCTGTCACGTCCGGCGTCCCGCCGAGGATCAGCGGGTTCAGGATGACGATGTACGCCATGGTGACGAACGTCAGGACACCGCCGCGCACCTCCGTCGCCCAGGTCGTGCCGCGTTTGGTGATCTCGAAGAACGAGTCGAGGCGCCCCTTGGCGGTCGGCGCGGTGGTCGGTGCGGAAATGATCGTCTCCCGTAGTATCTCTGAGGGCTTTCCAGGCGCGGCGCGCCGGGCACGAGCCCGATTCCCATCAATACAATACGGCCCACCCGGTGACGATAAGGACACGCATGCCCCTGCCCTGGAAGCTGCACGGAGACGGTAAGAAGGTCGGGGCTCACGAGATCGTGCTGCCCGGCGAGCGGCTGACCTGGCCGCGCACGATCGGGCTCGGCGCCCAGCACGTCGTCGCCATGTTCGGCGCGACGTTCCTGGTCCCGCTGCTGACCGGGTTCCCGCCGAGCACGACGCTGCTGTTCTCGGGCGTCGGCACGATCCTGTTCCTGCTGATCACGCGCAACAAGCTGCCCAGCTACCTCGGCTCGTCGTTCGCGTTCATCGTGCCGATCGTCGCTGCGACCAAGGCGCACGGGATGCCGTCCGCGCTGTTCGGGATCGTCGTCACCGGCATCCTGCTGGCGATTGTCGGTCTGATCGTGGTCGCGACCGGCACCCGCTGGATCGACGCGCTGATGCCTCCCGTGGTCGCCGGTGCGATCGTCGCGCTGATCGGTTTCAACCTGGCCCCTGCGGCGAAGAACAACTTCATGCAGGCGCCGGTCACCGCGCTCGTGACGCTGGCTGCCGTCATCCTGTGCACCGTGCTGTTCCGCGGGATGCTCGGGCGGCTGTCCATCTTCCTCGGCGTCGCCGTCGGCTACGTGTTCGCCTGCATCGTCGGCGAGGTCGACTTCGCCAAGGTCGCGGCGGCGCCGTGGATCGGCCTGCCGCAGTTCACCCTGCCGGCCAACCCGTTCACCGCCCCCGCGTCGACGTGGGGCATCCTGCCGGCGTTCCTGCCCGTGGTGCTCGTGCTGATCGCCGAGAACGTCGGGCACATCCGCGGCGTCGCGCAGCTGACCGACCCCTCCGTCAACCGGCTGACCGGCCGCGCGCTGTTCGCGGACGGCCTCGCGACGACGGTCGCCGGCTTCTTCGGCGGCTCCGGAACCACGACGTACGGCGAGAACATCGGCGTGATGGCGGCGACGCGCGTCTACTCGACGGCCGCCTACTGGGTGGCGGGCGTCGTCGCGGTGCTGCTCGGCCTCTCCCCCAAGATCGGCGCGGTGATCAACACGATCCCGGCCGGCGTGCTCGGCGGCGTCACCACGGCGCTGTACGGCCTGATCGGCATCATCGGCGTGAAGATCTGGCTGGACAACAAGGTGGACTTCTCGCGCCCTGTCAACCAGTTCACCGCGGCGACGGCGCTCATCATCGGCATCGGCGACTTCACGCTGAACCTCGGGCAGCTCACCTTCAACGGCATCGCGCTCGGCGCCATCGCGGCGATCGTCGTCTACCACGTCATGAACAGCATCGCCCGCGTCCGCCGCACCGCGTAGCGTCGCGAGCCCCCGCCCGCGCACCATTTCTTCCGGAGTTCTTCCCGCAACACGTCGTGTGCCAGCGTGAAGAACTCCGGAACGGATGGGTCAGTGGTGGAAGTAGGGGATGATCAGGTAGAGGCCGTAGAGGACCGCGATGCCGCAGAGCACGAAGCAGGCGTAGGCGCCGGTCAGCGCGGCACGCTTCTGCCCCTCGCTCAGCGGGTTCTTCCGCCGGGCCTTGTCGGCCTTCTTCTGCGCCTTCGCCGCCTGCTCCGGCGTGATGACGGTGATCGCGTCCGTGAACTCGACGGGCTCGACGAAAAGCGCGCGGCCGGCGACCGCCAGCAGGCGCGTGCCGAGCGCGTACAGCGTCACCACGACGCACGAGCCGATGAGCGCCGCCGCGAAGACGATGAGGAACGAGTAGACGGCGCTCATGCCGACTTCCTCTTCTCGCGCTGCTTCTTCAGCGGCTTGACCTTCTTGATCTTGACCACCCGGCCGGAGGCGGCCACCTCGCTCTGCCCCTGCACGGGGACGGGCACGGCCGCGTCCGCGCTGGTGACCCGGTTGCGGCGGGCGCGCCAGAAGATGAACGCGACGATCGCGACCCCGACCACGGTGTCGATCAGGATGCCGATGGGGCCGAGGATGGCGATGAGCGCCGCGACCGCGCCGACGATCCCGGCGGCGGGCAGCGTCAGCACCCAGCCGATCGCGATCCGGCCCGCCGTCCCCCAGCGCACCGAGGAGCCGCGCCTGCCGAGGCCGGAGCCGATCACCGAGCCGGATGCGACCTGCGTCGTCGAGAGCGCGAAGCCGAGGTGGCTGGAGGCGAGGATGGTCGCCGCCGTGCTCGTCTCGGCCGCGAAGCCCTGTGCGGGCTTGACCTCGGTCAGGCCGCGTCCGAGCGTGCGGATGATGCGCCAGCCTCCCGAGTACGTCCCGATCGCGATGGCGAGCGCACACGCGACGACGACCCATAGCTCGGGGCCGGACCCCGCCTCCTGGAGGCCGGCTGCGATCAGCGTGAGCGTGATGACGCCCATCGTCTTCTGCGCGTCGTTGGTCCCGTGCGAGAGCGCGACGAGCGAGGACGAGAAGATCTGGCCGTAGCGGAAGCCGCCGCGGCCGTCCGGGCGGCCGTCGTAGCGGCGGGTGATCCAGTAGGCGAGCTTGGTGGCGCAGTACGCGACGACGCCGGCGGTGAACGGCGCGATCACGGCGGGCAGCACCACCTTGTTCAGCACGACCAGGAAGTTCACGGACCCGAACCCTGCGCCGACGATCGCCGCGCCGATCAGGCCGCCGAACAGCGCGTGGCTGGACGAGGACGGCAGGCCGAACAGCCAGGTCACCATGTTCCAGACAATGGCGCCGACGAGGCCGGCGAAGATCATCTCCGGGGTGATCTGCACTCCCCCCGGGCCTTCGTTGATGATGCCGCCGGAGATCGTCTGCGCGACCTCGGTGGAGAGGAAGGCTCCGATCAGGTTCAGCACCGCGGCCAGGGCGACCGCGACCTTCGGGCGCATGGCGCCCGTCGCGATCGGCGTCGCCATCGCGTTCGCGGTGTCGTGGAAGCCGTTCGTGAAGTCGAAGAAGAGCGCCAGCGCGATGACCAGCACGACGATGAGGGTGAGATCCACCGGTTTCTTTCTCGTGTGGAAGACGGACGTCCCGATCGAATCATTCATCGGGAGTTCATGCGAGGGGGCTGGTGTTTTTAGGCGACCGAGTAGATACTCACACCTCGGCTCGCCGCACGTCAAACCGTCACAGACGATCCACGGCGGTGACCCGGACGACGGCCGTTCCGGCACGCGCGGACGCCTCCAGCAGCACCTCCGCCGCGATCCCCCAGTCGTGGTCGCCGGCGGGGTCGGCGAGGATCTGCCGCACCCGCCAGAGGCCCTCCGCGGCGGCGGGCGACTCGTCGACGACGATCATCGCCGCCGACCGTGCAGCGGCGTCGGTGAGGATCTCGTCGTGCTCCGCGTAGTACTCCTCCAGCGCCTCGTCCCACTGCAGCTCGGTGAACGACGGCGCCGCCGCCTCGGCCAGCGTCGCGGCCTCCGCCTCCAGCGCACCGAGCTCCTGGACGCGGTCGAGCGCCGCGAGCTGGACCCGGCGGAACAGCTCGTTGCGCACCAGGACGAAGAACGCGCGCCGGTTGGTGGTGACGGTGCGCGGGGCGGGAGGGGCGAGCTCGGCCGACTCGGCCGCGTGCCTGGCCGCGTCGGGATGCACCAGCTCCTCCCACTCGTCCAGGAGGCTGGAGTCGACCTGCCGCACCATCTCGCCCAGCCACTCGACGATGTCGCGCAGCTCCTCCGTCCGCGCCTCCAGCGGCACGGTCTGCCCGAGCGCGCGGTACGCGTCGGAGAGGTAGCGCAGCACGACGCCCTCCGAGCGGGCCAGCTTGTAGAACGAGACGAACTCGCCGAACGTCATCGCCCGCTCGTAGAGGTCGCGCACGACCGACTTCGGGCTCAGCTCGAAGTCGGCCACCCAGGGCTGGCTGGCGGCGTAGGTCGCGAACGCCTCGTGCAGCAGCTCGTCGTGCGGCTTGGGATGCGTGACCTGCTCCAGCGCCTCCATCCGCTCGTCGTACTCGACGCCGTCCGCCTTCATCGCCGCGACGGCCTCGCCGCGCGCGACGAACTGTTGCGCACCCAGCACCGGCCGCGGGTCGTCCAGCGTCGCCTCGACAACGGAGACGATGTCCAGCGCGTACGTGGGCGACTCCGGGTCGAACAGCTCGAACGCGGCGAGCGCGAACGGCGACAGCGGCTGGTTGAGCGCGAAGTTCGGCTGCAGGTCGACGGTCAGCCGGATGCTGCCGTCGACCACCTCCACGACCCCGGCGGCCAGGAGCGAGCGGTAGAGCCCGAGCGCGCGCCTGGCCAGCGCCAGCTGCCGCTTCCACGGCTCGTGGTTGTCGAACACCAGGTCGCGCACGTGCCCGAACACATCCCCGCCGCGGCCGATCACGTTGATCAGCATGGCGCTGGTGATCTGCATCGAGGAGGTCAGCGTCTCCGGCTCCGCGTCCACGAGCTTGCGGAACGACGGCTCGCCCCAGGACACGAAGCCCTCCGGGGCCTTCTTGCGCACGATCTTGCGGCGCTTCTTCGGGTCGTCGCCCGCCTTCTCCAGCGCCTTGAGGTTCTCGCTCTCGTGCTCGGGCGCCTGCACGACGACCGTCCCCGCGGTGTCGTAGCCCGCGCGACCGGCGCGACCGGCGATCTGGTGGAACTCGCGCGCGTTGAGCTGCCGCATCCTGGTGCCGTCGAACTTGGTGAGCGCGGTCAGCAGGACGGTGCGGATCGGGACGTTGATGCCGACACCGAGCGTGTCCGTCCCGCAGATGACCCGGAGCATCCCGCGCTGGGCGAGCTGCTCGACCAGCCTGCGGTACTTGGGCAGCATCCCCGCGTGGTGCACGCCGATGCCCTGCCGCAGCAGCCGGGAGAGGGTGCGGCCGAACGACGTGGTGAACCGGAAGTCGCCGATCAGCTCCGCGATGGCGTCCCGCTGCTCGCGGCTGGCGATCTTCGCGCTGGAGAGCGACTGCGCGCGCTCCAGCGCCGCGAGCTGGGAGAAGTGCACGACGTAGACCGGCGCCTGGCCCGTGCTCAGCAGGTCCTCGATGGTCTCGTGGACCGGGGTGACCTCGTAGTAGTAGTGCAGCGGCACCGGCCGCTCCACGCCGGTCACGGTCGCGGTCTCGCGCCCGGTCCGGCGGCTGAGGTCGTCGGCTAGCGCCGTCACGTCGCCGAGCGTCGCCGACATCAGGACGAACTGCACGCGGTTCAGCGTCAGCAGCGGGACCTGCCACGCCCAGCCGCGGTCGGGGTCCGCGTAGAAGTGGAACTCGTCCATCACGACCTGGCCGACCGGGGTGTCCTCGCCCTCGCGCAGCGCCAGGTTCGCCAGGATCTCGGCGGTGCAGCAGATGATCGGAGCGTCCGCGTTCACGGCGGAGTCTCCGGTCATCATGCCGACGTTCTCCGCCCCGAAGATGTCGACGAGGGCGAAGAACTTCTCCGACACCAGCGCCTTGATCGGCGCGGTGTAGAAGCTGCGCTCGCCGCGGGCCAGGGCGGCGAAGTGCGCGGCGACGGCGACCAGCGACTTGCCCGTCCCGGTCGGCGTGCTCAGGATCAGGTTGGAGCCGCCGACGATCTCGATCACCGACTCGTCCTGCGCCGGGTAGAGGGTCAGCCCGCGCGCGGACGCCCAGGCGACGAAGGCGTCGTAGACGGCGTCCTCTCCGACGGTGCCGGGACCGGTCCAGCCGGGGAGGTGTGCGGTGCTGAGCCGGGATGCTGAGGCGTCGGACATGATGGCTCCACCCTTTCACAGCATCGCCGACCTACGCTGAGCGCTATGAGGTCCTTCTGGCGCCCGGCGGCGGCCGGCGTCGCGAGCGTGGTCGCCGGCGTCGGCGCAGCGGAACTGGTCAGCGCCTTCGTGGTGCAGGACGGCAGCCCGGTGCTGGTGGTCGGCGCCCTGGTGATCGACCTCACGCCCGCGTGGCTGAAGGACGCCGTGATCGGCGTCTTCGGCACCGGCGACAAGGCGTTCCTCATCGTCTCCCTCGCGGTGGCGCTGGTGGTGGGCGGCGCGCTCGCGGGCTGGCTGGAGGCGGTGCGGCCGCCGGTGGGCCGCATCCTGATCGGCGTCGGCGGCGCGGTCGGCGTGCTGGCGGCGCTCACGCGCGCCGGCTCCGGCGTCGTGAACGCGGTGCCGTCTGCTCTCGCGGCGGTGGCCGGCATCCTGCTGCTCGGCTGGCTCATGGGGCTGCTGCGCGGGACGGAGCCGACCAGGGTCGCTCCGCGCGGCAGCGTGTCCCGCCGCCGGTTCGTCTCCGCGACGACGACGACGGCCGTCGCGGGAGCGCTCGCGGCGATCGCCGGGCAGCTGGTCGCGTCCGGCTACCGGGCGGCGACGGCGGCGCGGGCCGCGTTCCGGCTGCCGGCGGCCGCGTCACCGGCCCCGCCGATCCCCGCCGCGGCGTCGTTCGACATCCCCGGCCTCTCGCCGATCATCACGCCGAACGCCGACTTCTACCGGATCGACACCGCGCTGCAGATCCCCGGCATCCAGCCCCAGGACTGGCGGCTGCGGATCACCGGCATGGTGGAGAAGGAGGTGGAGCTGACCTTCGCCGAACTCCTCGCGCTGCCGCTGGAGGAGTCCACCACCACGCTCACGTGCGTGTCGAACGAGGTGGGCGGCGACCTGATCGGCAACGCCACCTGGCTCGGCTACCCGATCCGGCACCTGCTCGCGCGGGCGGCGCCGACCGCCGACGCCGACATGGTGCTCTCGCGCAGCCAGGACGGCTGGACCGCGAGCACGCCGCTGGCGGCGCTCACCGACGACCGCAACGCCATCCTCGCCGTCGGGATGAACGGCCAGCCGCTGCCGCTCGAGCACGGCTACCCGGTGCGGATGGTCGTACCCGGCCTCTACGGCTACGTCTCGGCGACCAAGTGGGTGGTCGAGCTGCAGGTGACGCGGTTCGACACGGTCACCTCGTACTGGACCGACCGCGGCTGGTCGCAGCGCGGCCCGGTGAAGCTGTCCTCGCGCATCGACGTGCCGGCGGACGGCCGCACCGTGAAGGCCGGGACGGCGGCGATCGCGGGCGTCGCCTGGTCGCAGCACGTCGGCGTCAGCGCCGTGCACGTCCAGATCGACGACGGCCCCTGGCAGCAGGCGACCCTGGCCGACGCGATCTCCGCCGACACCTGGCGCCAGTGGAAATACGCCTGGGACGCGACGCCGGGCCACCACCGCATCCGGGTCAGGGCGACGGACGCGCACGGCACCGTCCAGACCTCCCGCGTCCAGGACGTCGTCCCCGACGGCGCCACCGGCCTGCACACCATCGACGTCACCGTCTCGTAGTCCGTGGCCGGCTCTGCGAGCCGCCGGCGCCCACGGCAAAAACACCAGCACCCCGGCCTGGCCGCCGGTCTGGTGCACGGCGCCCCACACGACCGGCAGCCCCGCGAGCACCGCGGCGTCGTTCACGAGATACCGGGTGGGGAAGTT
>NZ_JBQCGZ010000107.1:0-44218 GCF_051955155.1 Leifsonia sp. | reverse complement strand
GGCGGGCCATGGTCGCGGGGGGGCGGGGCGGCCCCCGCCCGGCGACGGTGGGGGGGGCGTCCGGGAGTGCACGCCCACCCCACCGTCTCCGGTGAGTCCGTCCCCGTCGGCGCAGAGCCGGATGCGCGTGTCGGGAGGCGCGGCGAGCAGCGCTCGCAACACCCCCCCGGCGTCGGCTCGCGCCGCGAGGCTACCGCCCGTCAGACCCCGAAGGTCGCCAGCCAGGTGTCGACCGACGGGATGTCCACGCGCTGGTAGCCGCCGAGGTAGCGGCAGTTGTCCGTGTAGCCGTAGCTGGTCACGGCCACCAGCTGGTCGCCGAGGAAGACCGGGCCGCCGGAGTCGCCGAAGCAGGTGCCGCCGGTTCCCCGCGTGTCGTTGGGGTTGCCGTTCGTCTGCAGGATCTGCGGGGTCAGCTTCTGGCCGGGCATGTCGACGTAGCGGCGCAGCAGCGGGTAGGTCATCGGCTGCGGCTTCTGCGGGCCGGACTCCGGCTTGCGGACCTCGGTGCCGTATCCCACCGCGGTGAACAGCGTCTTGGAGAGGTTGCTGGTCTTGATCGCGTCCAGTGTGCCGACCGGCGCGATGGCAGGATAGCCGGACCCGAACGAGGCGACCGGGTGGTCGAGCACGATCACGCCGACGTCGTTCCAGTTCGCGGTGTCCGTGAAGTCGGAGTAGTCGGGGTGCGTGTACGCGGTGCCGGAGAGGTAGCCGGCCGCGGCGATCTCGGCGGAGGTGTACCCGGCGCTCGGGTCCGCGGCCACCGGGAACGGCGTGGGCGGCTGCTCGGCGATCACCGAGTCGAAGGTGACGAGCGTCTTGCCCAGCGTGCCGGACGTGCAGTGCGCGGCGGTGAGCACCACCGTCGGCGACACCAGTGTCGCCGAGCACCGGAAGCGCCCGTCGGCGTCGTAGAACAGGATGAGGCCGACGTCGGGATGCCTGTTCCCGTCCGCGGTTCCTCCCGTGCTGGCGACGGCGGGTGTGCCGACGGCCAGTGCGGCGAATGCGGCCAGCGCGATGGCGGCGGCCAGGATTCTCTTACGCATGGATCCTCCTTCGGATCGTGCAGCGGTTCTCGATTGCTCCGAGTATGCCGATCCCCCGGACAGGGGCCAAGAGTGAAAAACCCTTCAGGCAGACGTCTCCGGCGCGACGGGTGGCTTGGAGCGGCGGGCCGCGGCCTTCCAGACCAGGTCGATCAGCACGGCCAGCGCGATGATAGCCAGCAGCGCCCAGGCGGTCGCGGGCTCGGCGACGAGGGTGGTCGTGCAGAAGATGACGAAGGTGCCCAGGGTGGCGACCCGGCCGATCGGCAGGACGACGATCGAGGCGCCGGTCTGCGCGCGCACGCGCAGGTGCGCGATGCTGACGGAGGAGAACACGAGCAGCGCGACGGCGCTGCCGATGGACGCGATGGCGTTCAGGTTGAAGAACGCCACGAGGACGATCGCGAACGCCGCCATGACCAGCAGGCCCGCGGGGAAGCGTCCGGCCGAGCGGCCGAAGAACGGCGGGAACTGGCCGACGCGGGCGAGGTGCTGGGTCATCCCGATCGACGGGTACAGGCCGGCGTTCACGGCCCCGGTCGTCGAGAACAGCGCGGTGATCACCATGAGCACGTAGCCCGCGTCGCCGAGGATCGGCTTCGCGGCCTCGGCGAGCGCGGTGGGACCGTACCGGACGACGTCGTCCGCCGGCAGCGTCCCGAACACGCCGAGCGAGACGGCGACGTACACCGTGGTGGCGATGAGCAGCGCGAGGAAGATCGCTCTCGGCAGCTGCTTCGCCGGGTTGGGCAGGTCCTTCGCCGTGAAGGTGATCACGCCGAAGCCGAGGAACGCGAAGAAGGTGAGCGCGACGCTGGAGACGATCTGCCGCCAGTCCGGGTAGCCCGACGGCGCGAGCAGGGCGGGGTTCCAGGTGGCGATCGTGACGACGGCGAACAGCACCAGGATGATCAGCACCACGGTGACGATGACCGACTGCACGCGCGCGACCGCGCGCGAGCCGATCGCGTTCAGGCCGGACATCACCAGGCTCAGGAACGGACCTCCCGCCCGTGCACGGTCACCGCGTAGATGACCAGCACGTCGAGCGCGACCATCACGATCGACCACCAGGGCTGGGCGGGGAGCGACATCAGGTGGGACACCGCGTTCACCGCGACGATGATCGCGACGAGCACGCGCGCCCAGGTCCTGCCGGTCAGCAGGAAGAACGCCGCGACGACCAGCGCGATCCCGACGATCAGCGACCACCACCCCCAGGCCGCGACGTCGAACGACGCGACGCCGCCGCGCGGGCCGACGAAGTACGCGGTGTTCGGGCCGACGATCGCCATGATCCCGTAGAAGATGTCGATGGCCGCCCCGATCAGGAGGACGATGCCGGCGAAGTACACCCAACCGACCCACCCGGTCCGCTGACGTGCCTGACTGCTGGTGTCTGTCTGAGCCATGATGACTAACTCCCTGCGGTCTCGGTGGTGCCCCGGAACTCCCGGTCAGCCGCATGATGCAGCGCGAGCACGGGCCTTGGCAATGGGGCAGAATCGCGCCGAACTGACCCCTGCCCGGGGCCTCCCCGCGGCGTTACCGTGTGGCTGCCGCGGGACCCACCCGGCGGCGGAGACCAGGCCGGCCCGGCGCAGGCCCAGCAGAACGGAGCAGGAGATGGCTGATCAGCCGTACACCGCGATCGCCGCGCAGTACGCGAGCGAGGACGAGGCGGTCGCGGATTTCGACGCGCTGCACGCGCACTTCAAGCAGTCGGGTAAGCACGCGGCCTTCGACGCCGCGGTGGTGAACCGCGACCTGGAGGGCAACGTCAGCATCCCGAAGCGGGACGACGGCGGCAAGCACCACGGTGGCAGGAAGGGCCTGGCGATCGGCCTGGCCGGCGGCCTCGTCGTCGCGCTGTTCCCCGCGGTCGCGCTCGGCGGAGCGCTGCTTGCCGGCGGTGGAGCGGGAGCGGGCATCGGCGCCCTGGCCGGGCACCTGTCCAAGAACGCCTCGGCGGACGCTCTGAAGTCGATCAGCGAGACGCTGCACGCCGGAAGCGCCGGGATCGTGGCAGTGGTCGACCCGTCCCTCGCCGACGAGGTCGCGGGGCTGCTGACCCACGCGACGGGCGTGACGCGCAGCGAGCTCGCGGTAGACGAGGAGAAGCTCGACAACGAGGTCCAAGACGCCGCCGACTGACCCCGCACCCCTCACGACTGACCCCGTCCGGTACGTCCGTCCCCGCGCGAGCAGGGTCGGGACGTACCCGCCGGGGTCCCGTCGCGGGAGGTGGCGGACTGGGCGGGACTACGCCGTCGCCTCTGCGGAGCCGCGCGCCTCGGACGGCCGCGCGGGCAGGAAGCCGGAGACGGCCGCCCCGCCGACGGCCACAACGACCAGCACGATCATGGCGAGCACGTAGCCGCCGGCCCGCTGGCCGACGCCGAATCCGAGGACCGTCCCGACGATCGCCGTGCCGAAGCTCGAACCGAGGTTCGAGACGCTGCGCGAGAGCCCGGAGATCTCGCCCTGCTGCGCCTCCGGGAACGCCGACTGCACGACGTTCACGCTCGGGGTCAGCATCACGCCGATCCCGAGCCCGATCACGAGCAGGCCGGGAGCGAACGGCCACGCCCCCGGCACCGCACCGACCAGGAGCAGCAGGAGCGTGCCGATCCCGGTGACGAGGAACCCGCTCAGGATGAGGGTCCGCTGGGCGATCCTGCGCGCCAGCCGGCCCGCCGCGAGCGAGGAGACGAGGATGCCGAGGGTCGCCGCCGTGAAGATGACGCCGGTCTCGATCGCGTTGTACTTGCGCACCACCTGCAGGTGGCTGGAGACCAGGAACGAGACGCCCATCAGCAGCAGCCACTGGAAGTTCTGCGTGACGAGCCCGAGGTTGGAGACGCGGTTGCCGAACAGCGCGGTGGACAGCAGCGGTTCGCGGCCGCGGCGCTCCAGCCGCCGGATCCACGCGAAGAACGCGGCGATGATCCCGGCGCCGACCACCAGCAGGACGATCGCCAGGAGCGGCGTGCGGTCGATGGCGAGGATCCCGGCGACGAAGACGATCAGGCCGCCGCCGGAGAGCAGCGCTCCGACGACGTCGTAGGGGCGGTCGGGATCGGCGGGCAGCGGGTCCCTCAGCGCGAGCGCGAACAGGATGATCACCACGATGATCAGCGCCTGGAACAGGAAGGCCGCCCGCCAGCTGATGGCGCTGCAGATCCAGCCGCCGATCAGCGGCCCGGTCGCGGCGCCGATGCCGCCGGCGGCGCTGACCAGGCCGAACGACCTGGCCCTGCCCTGCATGTCCTTCCAGTACAGCGTCACCAGGATGTAGACGGGCGGGATCAGCAGAGCGGTCCCCGCGCCCTCCAGGATCGAGTTGCCCAGGATGAGCAGGCCGAGCCCGGGCGACAGCGCGCTGAGCACAGCGCCGACGCCGTAGATGCCGAGCCCGAGCAGGAAGCAGGTCTTGCGTCCCAGCCAGTCGGTCAGCTTGCCGAACGGCACCATCAGCGCCGCCATGGTGAGCAGGAACAGCGTGATCGACAGCTGGATGCCCGCGACGGTCGTGCCGAGATCCCTGCTCATGTCGGTGAGCATGACGTTCATGTTCGACCCGGCGAACGAGCAGATGAATTGGGCGAGCGCGAGCGGGACCAGCGTCCAGCCGGCAACCGCCCTCCCCGTAGAGCTGCTCATCGTGCGCCTCCGTCCGATCCGGCGTGCGAACGCTAACGCCGCCGGCCGGCCGCTGGCTAGACCGGACGGAGGGGGGCTCCCCACCCGTCGAGTACGCAGAAAGTGGGGCCGAAACGGCCGAGTACGCAGAGAATCTGCGTACTCGGCGGTTTCGGGGGGCGGGCGCCGGGGGAGGGGGTGCTGAGGCTAGTTCGAGGTGTCGTTCCAGGACCAGATGTCGTCGCCGCGCAGCGTCGCGTCGGCGCCGCCGTCGTCGTAGATCACCTGGCCGGCCATGTGGGTGTTCTCGGTGCTGGTCAGCCAGATCAGCAGCGCGGCGATCGACTCCGGGGGCTGGTGGTAGTTCAGCGGCATCGGGACGCTCGCGTCGACCATCGCCGCGCCCTCCGGCGTCTTCAGCAGGTCGGCGGTCATCGGCGTGATCACGGTGCCTGGCGCGACCGCGTTCAGCGGGATGCCCGCCCCGGCCCACGCCGGGGTGATGGACTCGCGGCGCACCCAGCGGGCCAGTGCGCGCTTCGAGGACGGGTAGACCAGGTATCCGGTCTCCGGTCCCTGGGCGGTGAGGCCCTCGGCGATGGCCAGAGCGCCCGCCTCATCGCCCGCGAGCGCGGCCTCCACCATCTCGGCCGAGTTCGCCTGCAGGGACGCCATCGACGAGACGACCGCGGCGCGCGGAGCCTCGGAGGCGGCCAGGGCGGGCAGCAGCGCGGTCAGCAGCTCGGTGACCCCGAAGTAGTTGACCGAGATGGTCTTCGGGATCGGCGCGGCGATCCCCGCGCACGCGATCACCGCGTCGATGGTGCCGCCGGCGAGCTCGATCGCGCGGGCCGCCGCCTCGGCCCGCCCCTCCGGGACGGACAGGTCGGCCTCGACGTCGGCGTTCTTCAGGTCGATGCCGATCACGCGCTCTCCGCGCTCGGTCAGCCTGCGGGCGGTGGTGGCGCCGATGCCCGACGCCGATCCGGTGACCACATAGGTGCGGGTCATTCTCTACCTCTTCTTCTTCTTCTTCTTCTTCTTCTCTGGCGCGGCGGGTCCCGCCGTGCTGGGCTGCTTCCCGGCTCCGCCGTCGACGGCGAGGGCGGAGACGAACCGGGAGAGGTCTCGGGCGAACGCGTCCGTGCCGGCCGCATCCCACTCGGCCAGGGCGGCGTGGACGATGGCGATGCCCTCGCTCACCAGCCGGTCGTATGCCTCCCTGCCGCGTGCGGACAGCGAGAGGGTGGAGGCGCGCGCGTCGCCGGGGTCCGGCTCGCGCTCGACGAGGCCGGCCTCGGTCAGCCGGCGGAGCTGCTTGCTCATCGTCGGGCGGCTGAGCCGCAGGGTGTCGGCGAGGGCGCTCGCGCGCTGCGGGCCGAGCTGGCCGAGCGCGTAGAGCGGCTGCACGTCGACGGGGTCGACGTCGACGCCGGCACGCCGGGCGATCGCCTCCTGCGTCGCGACGGACGCCCAGTCCGCCACGAGCAGCGTGAGCGCGGCGAGCAGCTGGCGCTCGGGGCCGTCGGATGGGGTCGTCACTCCGACAGGATACGTCCGACTAGTTGCCTGAGGCAACCAAACTAGCGCGACTGCTCGGGACCGAGCGGGTCGCCGGAGGCGGGGGAGGCCGGCGCGTCCTTCAGCTCGACGATGATCGTGTGGGTCGGGGTGTCGCCGGTGTTGCGGCCGGTGTGCGACTGTGCGGGGATCCAGACGGCCTGCTCGGCGGCCAGCCGCACGTCCCTGCTGCGGTCGCCCGAGGCGAGGCGAGGCGTCGCGAGAACGACGTGAGGGTGACCATGACGGAGTCCGGGTGCCGGTGCGGGGTGGTCTCGTCGCCGGGGGCGTCCCGGTACTCGAGAACGCGCACGCGCTCGTTCTCCCACAGCAGCGCATAGTGGTCGGGGTTGCTCACGACCGGGTCGTCGTCCACGCACGCAGGGTAGCGCCGGGGGTGTGGGTTCGGGGAGGGGTGAGGACGAGTTAGTATCTGCGTATGGATGCAGATAAGCCGATTTGCGGCCGCCTCCCCGACAGCCAGTTCGTGGAGCTCGCGGTCGAGGTGTTCGCGATGCTCGCCGACGCGACCAGGGTGCGGATCGTGCTCGCGCTGAAGGATGCGGGCGAGCTGTCGGTGAACCACTTGGCCGACATCCTCGACAAGCAGCCGTCCGCGGTGTCGCAGCACCTCGCCAAGCTCCGGCTGGCCCGGATCGTCGCGACCAGGCAGGACGGCCAGCGCGTCTTCTACCGGCTCGAGAACGAGCACGCGAGCCGCCTGGTGGCCGACGCGATCTTCCAGGCCGAGCACTCCCTCGGCGGGACACCGCGGCACCACCACGCCGAGGCTGCGTCCGCGGAGGAGGCGTCGGCGTGAGCGGGGGTGGCGTCCCCCACGTGCATGGGCACGGGACCGCGCATCCGCACGACCACGACAACCCGCACGACCACGACCACGACCAGCCGCACGACCACGACCACGACCACGACCACCCGCACGACCACGACCACGACCACCCGCACGGCGGCGTGCGCGGCTTCCTCTACGACCTGTTCGTCCCGCACACGCACGACGCCGCGGACGCGGTGGACGACGCGCTGGAGGCGAGCCGGGCGGGCGTGACCGCCGTGAAGGTGTCGATGTTCGTCCTGCTCGGCACCACCCTGCTGCAGCTGCTCTTCGTCTGGTTCACCGGGTCGGTCGCCCTGCTCGCCGACACCATCCACAACTTCGCCGACGCCCTCACGGCCGTTCCGCTCTGGATCGCGTTCGTCCTCGGCCGGCGCGCTGCCACCCGCAGGCACACCTTCGGCTACGGCCGCGCCGAGGACCTCGCCGGCCTCTTCATCGTCTTCGTCGTCGCCCTCTCCGCCGTCATCGCCGGGTGGGAGGCGATCGACCGGTTCATCCACCCGCGTCCCGTCGAGAACGCCTGGTGGCTGATCGTCGCCGGCGTCATCGGCTTCGCGGGCAACGAGCTGGTCGCGATCTACCGCATCCGCGTCGGCAGGAGGATCGGCTCCGCAGCGCTGGTCGCGGACGGCATGCACGCGCGGCTGGACGGCGTGACCTCGCTGTCCGTCGTCCTCGGCGCCGTCGGCGTCCTGCTCGGCTTCCCGCTCGCCGACCCGATCATCGGCCTGCTGATCGCGGTCTCGATCCTGGTGCTGCTCTGGGGGACCGTGAAGTCGATCGGCGCGCGGCTCATGGACGCGGTCGATCCGGGGCTCGTCGAGCGCGCGGAGCACGCGCTCCAGCGCACCGAAGGGGTGGCGGCGGTCCGCGACGTCCGGCTGCGCTGGTCGGGGCACCGCCTGCTCGGATCGGCGGTCGTGGCGACCGGAGCCGTGAGCCTCGCCGACGCCTCCCTGATCGCGGAGCACGCCGCGGAGTACGTGCGTGCCGAGCTGCACAGCGTCGACGACTTCGTGGTGACGCCGACGCCCGCCTGACCGCCGGACGTGCCGTTCAGCCCCGGGTCGGGATGCGGCCGAGACGCACCAGGAGCTCGAAGCGGTCCGGGACGCCCCAGTGCTCCACGATGCGGCCGTCGGCGATCCGCGCGATGTCGATCACGGTGAGCCGGACCGGGAGCCCGGTCGGCGGCCCGGCGAACGGGCCGGTGTTGGTGCCGGCCCCCTCCGCCCGCACCCAGACGATGTCGTCGCGTTCCGCCCAGTCCTGCACGGTGAAGCGCAGGTCGGGGAAGGCCGCATGCACCTCCGCGATGCCCTTCTTGACCTTGGCGATGGCCTCGGCGCCCGTGCCGGAGAGCCCGAACTGGTGCTCAACCAGGTCGGGCGAGCACAGCTCGTCGACGATGGCGGTGTCCCCGGTGGCGAAGCCCTCCGCGAGCATCCGCTCGATGATCCGGAGCCCCGAGGGCTCGGTTCGCGTGCCGACCATGACAACTCCCTTGTTCGCAGTGGTCATGCATTGGATGCAGTGTGACTGCACCCAATGCAGTCACTAGTATCGATCGCATGGATCGCGCCGTCAAGACCGGAGTCTCGACCTACCGCCAGCAGCAGGCGGCGGAGACGAAGCTCCGCATCGCCACCGCGGCGCAGACGCTGTTCGCCCGGGACGGCTACGCGGTGACGAGCATGGAGGCGATCGCTCAGGCGGCCGGGGTGGGCACGCGCACGGTCTACGCGGCCTTCGGGGCCAAGCGCGAGATCCTGAACGCCATCTGCGAGCGCTGGCTGGAGCGCGCGAGGGCGCGCGAGCTCGCGCAGGAGGTGCTCGCCCAGCCGGACACCGACGCCAGGATCGCGGGCGCAGCGCACTGGCTGACCGTCCTCTACTCCACCGACTTCGACGTCGTCCGCATCCTGGACGCCGCCCTCGACGAGGATGCCGAGACCCAGAGCCTGCTGCGCGCGAAGCTGCGCGGCCGCAATCGCGTGATGGACGGGCTGATCGCCTCGATCGAGCCCGCGCTCGCGCTGCCGCTCGCGGAGGCGCAGGCCGTCTACCGCGCCCTGGCCGCCCGGGGCGTGTACGAGGAGCTGGTCGTCGGCTCGCGCTGGCCGGTCCCGCGGTTCGAGTCCTGGCTCGCCGCGACGCTCAGGGCACAGCTGCTCGGAGCGCCCGCCTCCTAGTTGAAGATCGCCCAGTCGGCGCGGTCGAGGACCATGGGCTGGCCCTTCGCGACGACCTGCCAGTGCTGGTCGTCCCGTCCGGCGTACTCGACGAGCATTGTCGTGTACTTCCAGTCGCCGGCGACCCGCTGCCAGTGGATCAGGGAGATCAGCTGACCGTGGCGCAGGTAGGGGACGGGGGCGTTCTCGTCGGGGTGCGGTTCATGCTGAACAGACGCGTGCATCGTCATGGGCGGACCTCCTCAGCACCGGTGCCCGTCACCCGCCGCGGAACGCGCCGGCGGTACCGGATGCGCACAGTGTGACTCCTGTCAATCCCTGCGGCTAGACCTGATTTGTGCACTAAGAGAAACGGGTCGCGCCGGCCCGCGCGCGGCCCTCGGCACATCCACGGGAACCCCCCGGTAGCCGCAGGAAGCCGGGCACCGCGCGCGGCGCCGACACTTGCAGGATGCCCCGCGCAGAGCGGTTCGGCAATGCCGATTTTTCCGGGATCGGTGCCGCTGCGTCAGCGGCCGTCGAGGGCGATGTACCAGGCCTCGACGCTCGTCAGGTCGACCTCCTTCACCAGGATCTGGTCGACGCCCGTCACGGTCATGCCGAGCAGGTCGACAGGGTGCGGGCCGTCGGCGCATTCGGCGTCTCCCGGCACTGTCGTGGACCCGTGCGCCGTCCTGGCGGTGATCGTGACGTGGGCGCTCCCCGGGCCGAGGCACCAGATCGTCGCGCCGGTGACGGTGGCGGGATCGCCGAGGTCGAGGGTGATGGTCCCGTCCCGACCGTGGACGCCCGGTGTGTCGCCGACACCGCCGCCCCCTCCGAGCGTCCCTCCGCGGTGCCGGTCCATCCAGCGCGAGATCTCGGCGTCCGAGTGCCGTGGCGGCGCGCTCGCGCAGCCGGCGAGCAGGGCCGCGATCAGCGCGGGGACGAGCAGGGCGGCGCGGTGCGGGCGGCGGGTCACGGAGAGAACATAGCGCGCCGGGGCTCGACCGCGGCGGCGGCACACTCCGGCGCCGAGTGCCGGCTGACCGAGAACGATGCCGGAGGCGCCTGCTCGTCGGCGTCGGACTCGCCGCGCGCGCCATCATCCGGCGGCCGGCGCTAGTCGTCGAGGTAGAGGCCGAGCTTCTCGGCGAGGCGGTCGCGCTCCAGCAGGCGGCGGCCCGCGCCCTTGGCGCTCGCCGTGGTCAGCGTGGTGAGGATGTGGATGACGAGGGCGACGGACGTGGGCGAGTTGGCGAACGAGGCGCTCGCCGTGTCCACGATCAGGCACTCGTCGGCGATCGACACCAGCGGAGCGTCCGCGGCATCGGTGATCACCACGAGCGTGCCGCCCGCCTTCTTGAAGAGCTCGGCGATGTCGACCGTGTACTTGCGGTAGCGGGCCAGCGAGAACGCCACGAGCACGTCGCTCGTGCGCACGTCGCTCAGCACGTCGAGCGGGCGCACGATGGTGCCGTCGATCAGCACGACGTTCGCCAGTCCCGCGCTCAGGTCCATCGCGAGCAGCGACGCGTACGTGAACGACTTCGCCGCGCCGAGCACGAAGCGGCGGCGCGCGGCGACGATGAGCCCCGCGGTGCGCTCGAAGGCGGGGTCCTCGGCCGCCCAGTCGAGCGCGTGCGCGAGCTGCTCGCGCTCCTGCTCGATCACGCGCCGCTTCAGCACGAGCGCCGACCGGCGCTGCACGCGGGCGTCGTACCGCTCGTGCGGGCTTCCCAGTTCGACAGCGTTCACATCTCGCCTCTCGGGGGACATAGCAGAAGTATCACAGGGCGCCGCCGCCGGGGCGGGATTCCGCGAGCCGGTTCCGTAACACGTCGCCCGCGGAGCGCATGACGGCGAGCACGCGGTCGCGGGCGTCGACGTCCCGCGGCCAGTTCGCCAGCACGGCGTACGCGACCCGGCGCTCGGGCGACATCACGAGCCCGGTGTCCGCGCGCACCGTCGAGATCGTGCCGGTCTTGTTCCAGAGCCAGACGTCGCGGTCGAAGGAGTAGTGGGCCAGCGGGTCGAGGCCGAACGCGGACGCGACCATCGACAGGTCCATGCCGGCGCCCAGCCAGCGCTGCAGGGTGTCAGCGGAGGCCGGGCTGAGGTCGGCCGCGGTCGCCGTGTTGCGCACGAACCGGACGAGCTCGGAGGCGGTGGCATGCGAGAGCGTGCGCGGCGCGCCGGGCGGAAGCGGCCAGCGCACGACGTCGTCGAGGCCGGAGTCCGTGTACCCGAGCGCACGGGTGTGCTCCTGCACCACGGGGAGGCCGATCACCCGGCACAGCGTGTTCGTCGCCGCGTTGTCGCTGACCGCGCCGATCAGCGCGGCCACGTCGTACAGCGACAGCGTGTCCGCCTGCAGCAGATACCAGAGGCCGGAGTTGTCCATCCACTCGGACGGTCGTCTGGTCACGCGCTCCTCGAGCGTGCGCGTCCCGGCGTCCACCTCGGCGAGCAGCCGGTGCAGCAAGAACACCTTCCCGACGCTCGCGGTGTCGAGCACGAGGTCCGGCCGGTGCTCGAACAGCGTCTCGCCCGAGTCCACATCCACGGCGAGGGCGGAGAAGCGCAGGCCGTCGAGCTCGCGCTCCGCCTCGGCGAATCCGGCGCTCATGCCCTGGCCATCCCGGTGACGTGGGCGCGCAGCTGCTCGCCGATCGCGTGCATGGCGTCGAGCACCGGCGCGCGCAGGTCCGTCTCGGAGTCCTTCCAGTTCGCGGCCACGGCGTAGGCGACGGAGGCCGCCGGTCCGGCGAGGTGACCGATGTCGGCGCGCGCGAACGAGGTGCTTCCCGTCTTGTGCCGCAGCACCATGCCCTGATACTCCGGCTCGACGTGCGCGAGCGGGTCCAGCAGCAGCGCGTCGGCGACGAGGGAGGTGTCGGTGTCCGCGGCGAGCCAGTCGAGCACGCGGCCGCTCACGCCGGGCGAGATCACCTCGCCGGCGCCCAGCCGGCGCATGAGCTCGGCGAGCTCGGCGCCGGTGCCGTAGGACGGCGTCCACGGCAGGTCGGGCGTCCGCTCGTTCCGGATGAAGTCGTGCAGCGACGTGTCGGCGAAGCCGAGCGACGGCGCGACGGCGCGCACCGTGTCCAGCCCGCACAGCCAAAGCAGGGCGTTCGTCGCCAGGTTGTCGCTGACGGCGCCCACCAGCAGCGCTGCGTCCTCGACGGTCACCCGCTGGTCGCGCATCCGGTACAGCAGCCCGGAGTCCGCGACCCGGTGCTCGTCCGGGATCTCGATGCGGCTTCCGGGGTCCAGCTCGCCGGCCTCCAGCCGGCGGGCCACCTCGATGAGCAGGAAGACCTTGCCGATGCTGGCGGTCTCGCAGACGACGTCCGGCGCGTGCGACGCGAGGACGGACCCGTCCGCCGCGTCGAGCACGCGGATCGACCAGCGCACCCGGGGATCGAGCGCGGGAAGCGCGACCGCCATCAGCGGTCCTCTCCCACCACGAGCCGGACCGGGCCGTCCTGGGGCGCGTCGAGCACGCCGTCCACGTTCAGCGGAACGCTGAGCGCGTCCGGGTCGTGCCCGAAGCCCTGCTCCCACAGCACAGGGACGCCGAGACCGGGCAGCAGCTCCTCCGCGAGCGCGCGCACCGCGTCCAGCTCGCCGCACTGGTGCCACGAGCCGAGCACGACGGCGGCGGCGTCGCCGAGCCGGCCGGAGCGGGCGAGCTGGACGAGGAAGCCGTCGAGCCGGTAGGTGTCCTCGTCCACGTCCTCCAGGAACAGGATGCCGCCGGGGCGATCCAGGGACTCGGGGGCGCCCATCGCGCCGGCGAGGAGGCTCAGGTTGCCGCCGGTGAACCGGCCGCTCGCCGCGCCGGGCACCAGCACCTCGGTGCGCGGGCCGACCAGGTCACGGCCGCGCCACGGCTCGAACAGCCAGCGCCGCACGTCCTCGCGCACGAACGCGGAGTCGCGGAACACGTCGTTGCCCGCCATCGGGCAGAACAGCGTCGGCACGTCCAGGTGGACGCGGAACGCCTCGTGCAGCGCGGTGATGTCGGACGAGCCGGTGAGCAGCTTCGGCCGGCCGTCGCGGCGGGTCGCCGCCCGCCGCATCCGCTCCCAGTCGATCCCGTCCAGCAGGCGCATGGCGCCGTAGCCGCCGCGGATGCACACCACGGCGTCGGCGTCCGGGTCGAGCCACGCGTCCACCAGATCCTGCCGGCGGGCGTCGTCCGCTCCGGCCAGGTAGGAGGCGCGCGGGTGCGGGTCGAGCACGTGCTCACCGACGACCACGTCCAGCCCCCAGTCCCGGTAGTAGCCGACCGCGCGCTCCAGGCTCTCGGCGCTGCCGAGCCCGGAGGGCGAGACGAAGCGCACCCGGTCGCCCGGCTTCAGCGGCGCGGTGTCGAGGTAGGCGAGCCGTGCGGTCTCGACGGCGGCGGCGGTCACACGAGCCTCCGCTCGATGCTCGGGGCCGCGGCGAGCAGCCGGCGGGTGTACGCGTGCTGCGGGTCGAGGAGCACCTGCTCGGTCGGCCCGTACTCCACGATCTCGCCCTCGTACATGACGGCGACCGTGTCGGCGATGTTCCAGGCGAGCCCGAGGTCGTGCGTGATCACCAGCGCGCTCAGGTCCAGCCGGTCGCGCAGCGAGAGCAGCAGGGCGAGGATCTCGCCGCGCACCGAGGCGTCGAGCGACGCGACCGGCTCGTCGGCGACCAGCAGCTGCGGCCCGACCGCGAGGGCGCCCGCGATCACCGCGCGCTGCCGCTGGCCGCCCGACAGCTCCTGCGGGATGGCGCGGAAGAACCGCTCCGGAGGCAGCAGCTCGGCGTCCGCCAGGCTCTGCGCGACGCGCTCCTGCTCGTCGCCGGCGAAGCGCTGCACGCGCAGCCCCTCCGCGACCGACTCGTAGACGCTGATCTTGGGGTTGAGCGCGGCAGACGGGTCCTGCAGCACCATCTGCACCTGGCTGCGGAACTCGCGCAGCGCCCGGCCGCGGTGCGGGATGTCCGTGCCGCGGAACCGGATGACGCTGCCGGCGTCGGCGCGCTGCAGCCCGACGATGGTGCGGGCGAGCGTCGTCTTGCCGGAGCCGGACTGGCCGACCAGGGCGAGGATCTCGCCGCGGCGCAGGCTCAGGTCCACGTTCTTGACCGCCGACAGCGGTCGTCCGCGCCCGCGGTAGGTGACGGTGACGCCTCTGGCCTCCAGGAGCACCTCGTCGGACAGCGTCCGCTCGCGGTCCCGCATCGCGCCGGGGTCGGCGCGGCGCGTGACCGGGTTGAGCCGGGAGGCGGGGTCGCCGATCGTCGGGAACGCCTCCGCCAGCTGACGGGTGTACGGGTGCTGCGGGTCGGTGCAGACCTCGTACGCGTCGCCGAGCTCGACCAGCTCGCCGTCGCGCATGATCGCGATGCGCTCGCACGCGGTCGCGAGCACCGAGAGGTCGTGGCTGATCATCAGCAGCGAGATGCCGCGCTCGGACACCAGGGTGCTGATCATGTCGAGGATCTGCTTCTGGACGATCACATCCAGTGCGGTCGTCGGCTCGTCCGCGATGATGATGTCCGGCTCGCACGCGAGCGCCATCGCGATCATCACGCGCTGCTTCTGGCCGCCGGAGAGCTCGTGCGGGTACGCGTCCTTCTTGGCGGTGGCGAGGTCGACGGCGTGCAGCAGCTCGACGACGCGGGCGGCGCGCGCCTTCTCGGTGCGCCAGCCGTCCGCCACGTGCAGCTCGAGGGCCTCGGTGATCTGCTGGCCGACCGTCCGCACCGGGTTGAGGGAGTGCATCGCGCCCTGGAAGACGATGGACGCCTCCGCCCAGCGCACGGCGCGCAGCTCGCCGAAGCGCAGGTCGGCGATGTCGGTGTCGCCGATCCGCACGCTGCCGCTCAGGGTGGCGTTCGGCGGGAGCAGGCGGAGCACGCTCATGGCGAGCGTCGACTTGCCGGAGCCGGACTCGCCGGCCACGCCCAGGGTGCCGCCGGTCGGGAGCGACAGCGAGACGTTCCGCACCGCGGCGACCTCGCCCCGGTCGCCGGTCCTGCCGGCGGTGCGGTAGGTGATGCTCACATCGTCGAACGTCAGCTCCGGCATGTCAGCGGCTCCTCAGGGTCGGGTTCACGATGGTCTCGACCGCGCGGCCGACCAGGGTGAAGGCGAGCACGACCAGCACGATCGCGACGCCGGGGACGAGCACGTACCACCAGTAGCCCGCGGTGGCCGCGGACACGTCCATCGAGTTCTTGAGCACCGAACCCCACGACTGCAGCGTCGGATCGCCGAGCCCGAGGAACGACAGCGTCGACTCGGCGATGATCGCCGACCCGACCGTGAGCGTCGTGTTCGCGAGCACCAGCGGCAGCACGGCGGGCAGCAGGTGCTTGACGATGATGTGCCAGTGCCCGGCGCCGAGCACGCGGGCGCGCTCGATGTAGTCGCGGGACTCGACGGACAGTGTCTGCGCGCGCACCACGCGCGCGGTGCCCGCCCACGAGGTCAGGCCGATCGCGATCACGATCGTCCACACCCCGCGCGAGAGCACCGAGGAGAGCACGATCGCCAGGATGAGCGAGGGCAGGACGAGGAAGAAGTCGACGATGCGCATCAGCAGGCCGCCGGTCCAGCCGGTGAAGTGCCCGGCGGCGATGCCGACGATGGTGCCGATGATCATCGAGACGGCGGTGGCGGCGAAGCCGACCAGGAGCGACACCCTGGCGCCCCAGATCATCCGCACCCACAGCTCGCGGCCCTGGTCGTCGGTGCCGAGCGGGTGCGCGAGCGACGGCGGCGCGAAGCGCGGCTGGTCGAGCAGCTTGGTGACATCCAGCATCCAGGACGGCGCGAGGACCGGCGCCAGCAGCGCGAGCACGATCACGACGACGAGGAAGATCAGGCCGACCATGCCGGCCCGGTTGTGCGAGAACTCCCGCGAGAACTCGGCGAGCGCGCGGCGGCGCCGCGCCCAGGCCATGCTGCGAGGCGACCGGGCGACGGTCGCGGTGGAGCCGCTCATCCGCGCCTCACTCTCGGGTCGAGCCGACGGTACACGAAGTCCGCGACGAGGTTCATGACGATGATGATCGCCGAGAAGACGACGAAGGTCCCCTGCAGCAGCGGCAGGTCGGGGCCCTGGATGGCCTCGTAGGTCAGCTTGCCGAGGCCGGGCCAGGAGAACACCGTCTCCACGGTCACGGCGCCGGCGATCAGGCCGCCGATGTGCATGAAGACGAGCGTGACGGTGGGCAGCAGCGCATTCGGGACGGCGTGCTTGCGGCGCAGGTCGTCGTCCTTGAGGCCCTTGGCGCGGGCGGTGATCAGGTAGTCGGCGCTCTTCTCCTCCATGACGGAGGCGCGCATCACCATGACGTACTGCGCGTAGACGACCGCGACCATCGTGATGACCGGCAGCACCATGTGCGAGATGACGTCGAGGGCGAGGCCGAGCGGATCGTCCGGCGCGTCCGGGGAGACCATGCCGCCGGTGGGGAACCAGTGCAGGGTGCCGCCGAAGACCATCAGCAGGATGAGCGCGAGCCAGAACGTCGGCACCGACCACAGCACGAGCGAGGTGGACGTCGTGAGCTTGTCGAACCGCGAGCCGGCGCGCCAGCCGGAGAGCTGGCCGAGCCAGAGGCCGAGCGCGATCGCCAGGACGGCGGAGGTGCCGGTGAGCAGGATGGTGTTCCAGAAGTACTCGCCGATGAGCGAGGCGACGCTCTGCTTGTAGACGTAGCTCTGGCCGAAGTTGAGCGTGAACACGTTGCCGAGGTAGTCGATGAACTGCTGCCAGAGCGGCTTGTCGAGGCCGAGCTGCGCGCGCAGCTGGGCCATCTGCTCGGAGGACATCGGGTGCTCGCGCGCCATCGCGGCGACCGGGTCGCCCGGCAGGATCTTGAACGCGAAGAAGCCGAGCAGGATGACCATGACCAGGCTGATCGCGGCTCCGCCGATCTTGCTCAGCGCGAACTTCAGGGCGGGCGCGCTGCGGACGCTCGCCTCGCCCTGTTCTTCGAGGATCACCGCCTCGGTGACCGGGGTTGCATTGCTCATATGCCTTCTTCTCTGACGCGGCGGGAGAGCGGTGGCCGCGCCGGGCGGAGCCCGCCGCGGCCACCGTATCGGTCATTCGACGTCGGCACTCCTGCGCCGGCGGACGGCGAAGAACACGATCGCGCCGATCACGATGACAACGATCACGCCGCCGGTCACGAGCAGCCCCACGTTCGGGCCGCCGTCGCCGCTGCTGCTCCCGGCGCCGTCGCCGGCCGGGGCGACGTCCATGAATCCCCAGTAGCCGGACTGGTTGGCGATGATCCCGCCCTTGGCCGGCATCATCCGGAAGTCGGTGAACCGGTCGGAGCGGTAGGCCTCGAGCCCGCTGGCGTACCAGTAGACGATCTGGGCCGTGTCGGTGTAGTTCAGCTGCAGCATCTTCTGGACGATCGCCTGGCGCTTGTCCGGGTCGGTCTCGGTCTGCTGCTGCTTGTACAGCTCGTCGTAGGCCGGGTTGCACCAGCCGTCCTGCGAGGTCGCGCCGGTGCCGTCCGTCTTGGTGGGCAGGCTGCCGCAGGTGTTGATGCTGAGCTGGTAGTCGGGGTCGGGCCCGACGCTCCAGCCGCTGAAGTAGATGTCGTAGTCGCCCTTCACGGTCGCGGCGTTGATCGTGTCGGAGTCGGTCGCGACCTGCTTGATCTCGACGCCGATGTCCTTCATCCACGGCTGGAAGTACTGCGCCGCGGCCTGCTCGGTGGGGTCGGAGGAGTCGACGAAGAGGCGGAGCGAGAGGCGCTGGCCGTCCTTGACGCGGATGCCGTCCGCTCCCGGCTTCCAGCCGTCGGCGTCGAGCTTCTGCTTGGCCTTCTCCGGGTCGAACGCGAGCTCCTTCACGGCGGCGTCGTCGGTCGGGAGGGTCCACTGCGGGTAGGAGGACGGAATGAAGCTGGTGCCCGGCTCGCCCAGGCCGTTCAGGACCTTGTCGAGCAGCGTCTTGGTGTCGGTGCCGAGCCGGATGGCCTGGCGCACCTCCACGTCCTTCAGCGCGGGGTTGCCGTTGCCGAACGCCTGGCCGTCGACCGTCTTGAGCCCGGAGTTGAAGCTGAACGAGGAGAACCGGCGGCCGATGCCCGCGTGCTCGGTGATGCCGTCGGCGCCCTTCAGCGCCGTGTACTGCGTCGGGGTGAGACCGGAGACGAAGTCGACATCGCCGGAGCGCAGCGCCTGCACCTGGGCGTCGGAGTTCGTGTAGTAGACGTACTGGATGGTGTCGATCTTGGGAGCGCCCCGCCAGAACGTGGGGTTGGCCTTCAGGGTGATGAACTGGTTGGCCTTGTAGCTCTCCAGCAGGAAGGGACCGGAGCCGACGACGTCCTTGTCGTTCGGGTACTTCGCCGGGTCGGAGACCTTCTCCCAGATGTGCTTGGGCAGGATCGGGACCTCGATGCCGGGGTTGGGGGCCTGCGCCGCCTTCAGGTCGATGATCACGGTCTTCTCGTCCGGCGCCTGCACGTCGGCGAAGTTCGCCACGAAGCTGCCGTTCGCGACCGCGAGGTCGGGGTTGGTCATCATCTGGTCGAACGTGTACTTCACGTCGGCGGAGGTGATCGGCTCGCCGTCCGACCACTTCAGGCCGTCCTGCAGCGTGAACTCCCACTTCTTGCCGCCGTCCTCGGCCTTCCAGTGGTCGGCGAGGCCCTTGGTGGGCGAGCCGTCGACGTCGCTGTTCTGCACGAGGTTCTCGTACATGTAGCGGAAGATGTTCGTCGGCAGCAGGTAGATCGACGTCCACGGGTTGAAGCTGTCCACGAAGCCGGAGGTGGCGATCCGCATCGTCTTGCCGTCCTTCGCGCCGGAGGTCGGGGTCGCGGAGGCGGCGTGCAGGCTGTCGCCGGTCGCGGCGTTCGCGGCGCCGGCGGGCGCGGCCATCACGGCTGCGGCGGCGGCGAAGGCGAGCGCCCGGATGAGATGCGTGCGGGGTCTGGTGCGCATGTGAGTCCTTCCATCGGGCCCAGGTCCAGCGATTCAGGACCACCAGGGTTGGAGTAATGGAACAGCATGGAGCGCGTCCAGGTCAACGTATTCGTTCCAGATATTCGACGAGGGATGAAGATTCGGTGAACGCTCTTCGCGTGACGGGTGATGTGGTTTGCGCGCAATATGCACCATTGAGCGGTGTCACAGAGCATAGAACGTGCGTCAACGAGGGCAAGGGCGCGCATTATGTGCACGACGATCCGATTCGGATGCGTTGACGCCACGACCGGCGATGGGAGATGATCCGTTCCAAATCATTCCGCGCCGAGGAGAGGGAGCCGATGTCGTCGGAACCGAGAGCCCGCTTCTGGTGCACGTCCCTGGTGCGCGCCGCCGTCGATGCGGGCTGGGAGGGGCGCACCTGGACCTCCACCGCGCTCGAGACCGGCTGGAGCGACGGCGTCGCCGCCGACCAGGCCGTCGCCTCCTGGAATCTCGACGCGGGCACGACGGCGCTGGTCGAGATCCGCGCGCGGACCACGGACGGCTCGTGGCAGCCGTGGCAGCTGCTCGCCCGCTGGGGCGCGCCGGGGGAGCGACGCAGCGGCGAGCGTGGTGACGCCGGCGCCGGGCCGGCCGTGGACACCGACGTCCTGACCGCCGGGGCGGGCGGCCGGTTCGACGCGGTGCAGCTGCGGGTGACGCCGGCGGACGACGCGCAGGGCACGGGCCTGCGGCCGCTGCGCCTGGCCGCCGTGAGTTTCAGCGCGCCGGACGGGACAGGCCGGCCTGCGTCGGTGGCCGGCGGCCCCGGCGTCGCCCCGCACGGCGCCGCCGCCTCCCTCGCGCCGCTCTCGCAGCGGGCGTACCCCGCGCGCGCCGGCCTCGGCGGCGGCGGTCCCGCCTGGTGCTCGCCGACCTCCCTCACGATGGTCGCGCTGGCCTGGGGCGCCCGCATCCAGGGCGCCGCGCAGGAAGAGGTGCCGCCGGGCGCCGACCCGCGGGTCCCGTGGCTGGCGCGCGCGGTCTACGACGCCGCCTACGACGGCACAGGCAACTGGTCGTTCAACGCGGGCGTCGCCGGGGAGCTCGGCTTCGACGCCGTCGTGACCCGGCTCGCGTCGCTGGCCTCCGCCGCTGTGCTGACGGACGCCGGCATCCCGCTGATCGCCTCGATCTCGTTCGGTCCCGGGGAGCTGGCCGGCGCCGACTACGACACCGCCGGCCACCTGCTGGTGATCCGCGGGTTCGACCAGGACGGCGACGTGCTCGTCGCCGACCCGGCGAACCCCGGGGGTGAAGCGGGGCTCCGCAGCTACCCGCGCGCAGCGTTCGACGCGGCGTGGCAGCACAGCAGGCGCACGGTCTACCTGATCGTGCCGCGGGGCTATGCGCTGCCGGCAGCGCCGGACGGGGAGTGGTGAGGAGGTCGGGCCGGCGCGGGCCGGTCCGCCGGTCAGCCCGCGGCGGGCGGGTCGGCGAGCACGGCCTCCAGCAGGTCGATCCGCTCGGCCAGCGAGGCGAGCGAGAAGTGCTCGCCGACCGCGTGCGCGCCGCCGCCGCGCGGACCGAAGCCGTCGACCGTCGGCACGCCCATGCTGCCCAGCAGGTTGGTGTCGCCCGCTCCGCTCGCCGGGCGGCCCGTCACCTGCTGGCCGATCCCGCGCCCCGCGGCCGCGATCCTCGCGAGGAAGGCGTCGTCCGCGGCCGACGGACTCCACGCCGGGCGGTGGCTCAGCAGCCGCGCCTGGAGCTCCGCTCCCCGGCGGACCGGTTCGAGGGCGCGCAGGGCGCCGAGCACGGCCTCCTCGGTCGCGCCGTCCACGAAGCGCAGTCCGATCTCCGCCTCCGCCGCGGCCGGGACGACGTTGGCGCGCCCGCCGCCGCGGATCGTTCCGACATTGCAGAGCACCTCCGACGGCAGCGCGTCGTCGCCGACGATGCGTCGCACGGCGATCAGCTGGTCCACCAGCTCGTCGATCGCCGAGACGCCGCTCTCCGGGTCGAGCGCGGCGTGCGATGCGCGCCCGCGCACCCCGAGCAGGACGCGGGTGCTGCCGCGCCTGCCGACCTTCAGGGCGCCGTCGGGATGCGGGGACTCGAAGCCGATCGCACCGGCGACGCCCTCCGCGCACGAGCGCAGCAGGCCCTGCGTCGTCGGGGAGCCGACCTCCTCGTCGCACACGATCACCGCGCGGACGGCGCGATGCGGGCGGCCGGCCAGCCGCTCGACGGCGGCGAGCATCGCGAGCAGCCCGCTCTTCATGTCGAACGCGCCGGGACCGCGCACGGTGTCGCCGTCCACCGACCACGGGACATCGCCATCGATGGTGCCGCGCGGCCAGACGGTGTCGGAGTGGCCGACGAGCAGCAGCGGATCGCCCGTCCCGTCGACTTCGGCGACGAGGTTCGCGCCCGCGTTGGTGCGCTCGATGCGCACCGCCGCGCCCGCGTCGCTCCACCAGCCGGCCAGGAGCTCGGCCGTCCGCTCGCTGGCCCGCACGTCCAGCGAGGGCGATTCGATGCGGGTCAGGCGCTCCAGCCGGGCGAGAACGTCGTCGGTCATGTCGTCTCCGATCGCAATTTTACGAATCATATCTGTTGCTCTATCCGGCGAACTGATAAACATAATCTGCGCACCAAGCTTTCAGCGGCCAAACATAGGAAACGTATCGTGCCCCAGGCTCCCTGCTCCGCCCTCCGCACGGAGACGCTGACCACCGGCGACGACTTCCGCGCCGCCGCCGAGCTGTACACCCGGGTGTTCGGCTACGAGCGTCCCGAGTTCTCGCTCAACCCGAATCTTCTCAGCGCGCTGGCGCGCAACGGCGGATCCGCGGTCGGCGTGCGCGGCGCCGGAGGCGAGCTGATCGGGTTCGCCTACGGCTTCGCCGGCCGCGACGACCGCGGGCGCGACTTCCACTACTCGCAGGCCGCCGTCGTCGACGCCGCGCACCAGGGCGAGGGGATCGGCCGGATGCTCAAGGAACGGCAGCGCGAGGTGGCGCTCGGCTGGGGGCACCGCACCATGCGCTGGACCTTCGACCCCGTGCTCTCCCGCAACGCCCACTTCAACTTCAGCTCGCTCGGCGCCGACGGCATCGGCTTCGTTCGCGACTACTACGGCAGGCCGGGCACCGACCGGATCGTCGTCGAGTGGACGCTCACGGACCGCGCCGATCCCGTCGCCGACCTGCGCAGGGCCGCCGCTCCCGCCCTCGGCCGTTCCGACTGGGGCCGCGTCTCCCGCGGCACGGTGACCCGGCCGGACGGCACCGTCCAGGATGCCGCCTGGCTGGCGATGCCCGCCTTCTCTCTCGCGCTCTCCGACGACGAGGAGGAGCGGGCGTCGCACGACCTGCTCCGGCTGCACGTGCGGGACGCGCTGGAGGCGCTGCTGGCCGAGGGCCGCGTCCTCGTCGCCTGCACGCGCGTCGACGCGAGCACCTCCGCCTACCTCGCCGTGGACGCCGCGGCCCTGCGCGCACCGAACGCATCCCGAACGCCCGCGAACGACCAGGAGGTCACCGCATGAGGATCGACCGGCTGCGGCTGTTCGACGTGAATCTGCCGCTCGTCCACGGCTTTGAGACCAGCTCGCACCGCAAGACCGGACTCAACCACCTGCTGGTCGAGGCGACCGACGCGGACGGCAGGGTCGGCTGGGGCGAGATCGCGACGCCGGCCGACCCCTACTACGGCTCGGAGACGACGCGCGCGGCCTGGGACATCGCGCAGCGCTACCTCGTGCCCGCCGCGCTCGGCGCCCCCTGGGAGACGCCGGAGGAGCTGGAGGCGACCTGGCGGCGGATCCGCGGCCACGAGTTCGCCAAGGCCGGCTTCTCCGCCGCGGCCTGGGACCTGCACGCGCGCGCCGCCGGCGTCCCGCTCGCGACCGCGCTCGGCGGCACGCGCACCGAGGTGGTCGCCGGCGTCTCGCTCGGCATCGAGCCGACCATCGACGAGCTGCTCGCACAGGTCGGCCGGCAGGTCGAGGCGGGCTACGGGCGGGTGAAGCTGAAGATCGCGCCCGGCTGGGACGTCGAGCCGGTGCGCGCCGTCCGCGCGGCGCATCCCGGGCTCGACCTGCACGTCGACGCCAACGGCGCGTACCGGGACACCCCCGAGTCGGCCGCGATCATGCGCGCGCTCGACGGCTTCGGGCTCACGATGATCGAGCAGCCGTTCGCACCGCGCGACTTCGTCGCCCACGCCCGCCTGCAGTCCGCGATCGCGACGCCCGTGTGCCTCGACGAGTCCGTGGTCGACATCGCCGATCTGCACACCATGCTCGCGCTCGACGCGGGCCGCGTGCTCAACATCCAGGTCTCGCGGATGGGCGGCCTCACCGCCGCGCGCCTGGCTCACGACGTCGCCCGCGACGCCGGGGTGCCGGTGTGGTGCGGCGGGATGCACGAGTTCGGGGTGGGCAGGGCGGCCAACGTCGCGCTCTCCTCGCTGCCGAACTTCTCGCTGCCGTCGGATGTCTCCGGCTCCGACAAGTACTACGCGCGCGACGTCATCGTCCCACCCGTCGTCGCGCACGACGGGATCGTGCGCGTCCCGGTCGCGCCCGGCATCGGCCACGATGTGGATGTGGACTGGGTGCTCCAGAACTCCGCGCGCACGCTCGACACCGCGGCCGTCGCCGCCTGACACCGAGGAACCCATGCACACTCTCACCCTGCACCGCCTCGATCTCGCCTCGGACGCCGCTGCCGCGGACTGCCTGACCCGCATGGAGCCGGGGGAGGCGCTGCTCGCCGCCACCGACCTGTCGGCGACGCGCGGCGACGGCATCTTCGAGACCGTCGGCATCGTCGACGGCGTCCCGCAGGCGCTGGACGCGCATCTCGACCGGTTCGAGCGCTCCGCGGAGATGCTCGACCTGCCCGCGCCGCGGCGCGAGCTGTGGCGGCTCGCGGTCACCGAGGCCGCCGCCGCGCTGCGGGAGCACACGCCGCGCGCCGCCGTGAAGTTCGTGATGTCGCGCGGCGACGAGGCGGGCGAGCCGGTCCCGACCGGCTGGGCGCTTGGCTTCGCGCCGGACAGCCGCCCGGGCGGCGTCACGCCGGAGGTGGACGTCGTCCTGCTCGATCGCGGCTACCGCCACGACGTCGCCCAGACCTCGCCGTGGCTGCTGCAGGGCGCCAAGACGCTCTCCTACGCGGTCAACATGGCCGCGCTGCGCGAGGCGAGGAGGCGCGGGGCGCAGGACGTGATCTTCACGAGCATCGACGGGATCGTGCTCGAAGGCCCCAACTCGACCGTGATCGCGCGCATCGACGGCGTCTACGTGACCCCGCCGACCGACCTCGGCCTGCTGCCGGGCACCACGCAGGCGGACGCGTTCGCCGCGTTGCAGGGATGGGGCGAGCCGGTGCAGACCCGCCGGATCACCGTGCAGGAGCTGCGGGAGGCGGATGCCGTCTGGCTGTGCTCCAGCACCAGGGGCGTCGCCCCGGTGCGCTCGCTCGACGGCGCGGAGGTGACCGTCGACGCCGCCGTCACCGCGCGGCTGAACGCGGCCCTCGACGCCAGGGAGGCCTGAGCATGATCCCGGTGATCGACGGGCACAACGACCTGGCCTGGGCACGCCGCGAGGCGAACGGTTACGACGTCTCCGCGGTGGACGGCCCGTGCCCCGGCCTGCACACCGACCTCCCGCGCCTGACCGCGGGCGGCGTCGGCGGGCAGTTCTGGTCGGTGTGGGTGGACCCGGTGCTCGAGGGCGCGGAGCAGGTGACGGCGACCCTCGAGCAGATCGACTTCGTGCACCGGCTGGTCGACGCGCACCCCGAGCGGCTGCGGTTCGCGCGCACCGCCTCCGACGTGCGCGCCGCGATGGCCGAGGGCAGGATCGCCTCGCTCATCGGCATCGAGGGCGGCGACCAGCTGAACGGCTCGCTCGCGGTGCTGCGCCAGTTCGCCCGGCTCGGCGCGCGCTACCTCACCCTGACCTGGTCGCGGACGACGGACTGGGCGGACTCGGCGACCGACGAGGCGCGCCACGGCGGGCTGACCGACTTCGGCAGGGAGGTGGTGCGCGAGCTCAACCGGATCGGCGTGCTCGTCGACCTCTCGCACGTCGCGCCGACCACGATGCGCGACGCGCTCGCCGTGACGACGCGACCGGTGATCGTCAGCCACTCGTGCGCGCTCGCGCTGTGCGACCATCCCCGGAACGTGCCGGACGACGAGCTGGCCGCGATCGGCGCCGGCGGCGGTGTCGTCATGGTCGCCTTCGTGCCGTCCTTCCTCTCGCAGGCGCGGGCCGAGTGGGTGCGCGCGGGGGAGCACGGCGAGCCGCCCGCCGTCGGCATCGCCGACGTCGCCGACCACATCGAGCACGTCCGCCGGGTGGCCGGTGTGCACGCGGTCGGCCTCGGCGCCGACTACGACGGGACGGACGCGATGCCGGCCGGTCTCGGCGACGTCTCGCACTACCAGGAGCTCTTCGACGAGCTGCGCGCTCGCGGCTGGTCGGAGCAGGATCTGGCGGCGCTCGGGCACGGGAACGTGCTGCGCGTGCTCGAAGCGTCCGACGCCGACCACCTGGCCTTCCTGGCCGGCGACGCCCCCGCCCCGCGGCCGGCGGCGCTCGTCCCCGCCGTCGACACGACCGAGCGGACCGCCGACGAGCGGCCGCGCGTCCTCGTCGTCGTGAACGCCAAGGAGTCGGCGCCGCGCCGGCTCGGCGTCTGGCTCGAGGAGCAGGGCATCGCGGTCGAGCCGGTCCTCGGCACGGACGGCCTGCCGGAGAGCCTCGACGGCTACGCCGGGCTGGTCATGCTCGGCGGCGGGCTGATGCCGGACGACGACGACCGCGCCCCGTGGCTCGCGCGCGAGCGCGAACTGGCGGCGGCGGCCATCCGGGCCGATGTCCCGACGCTCGGGATCTGCCTGGGCGGCCAGATCATCGCGCACGTCGCCGGCGGCGAGGTGCGCGCGGCGTTCGGGCCCAAGGAGCGCGGCGCGACCATGATCGCCGCCTCGGAGGCGGGCCGCGCCGACCCGGTCATCCGCGGCTTCGGCGACGCGGCGCCCATGATCGAGAACCACCAGGACATGATCACGGAGCTGCCGGCCGGCGCCGTCCTGCTCGGCTCCAGCGATGCGGTCGCCAACCAGGCGTTCCGGATCGGCGAGCGGGTCTACGGGCTGCAGTTCCATCCCGAGGTCTCCGCGGACGACCTGGAGCGCTGGACGGAGCCGACAACGCCGGCACCCGGCGACCGGCCCGTCGCCGAGCTGGTGGCGGAGGCCAGGGCCCTGGACGAGCAGAACACCCGGGCCAGCCGCGCGCTGGTCGCCGGCTTCGGCGAGCACGTTCTCGCGTTCGCCGCGGAAGGCGCCCGCCGATGATCGACGATGGCGCCCTCGCGGGCCACGCGCGCGACGCCCTCTCCACGCGGCTGGATGCGCAGACGCTGCGCCGTGCACCCGCGTCGATCGCGGCCGTCGTGCGCGACGGCCGGGTGGTGGCGTCGAGCGCGCACGGCGAGCCCCGGCGCGACGGCGCGCCGACGACGGACGGCACGGTCTTCCGGATCGCGTCGATGTCGAAGAGCTTCCTCGCGGCGACGGCGCTCGCGCTGAGCGACGACGGCCTGCTCGATCTGCACGCGCCCGCCACCGCGTACGTGCCGGAGCTGGCGTCCGCCCGCTTCGGCGACGACGGGGCCGAGCCGACGCTCGACGACCTGCTGGCGAACCGGGCCGGGCTCGCGGAGGACAACGCCTGGGGCGACCGCATGCTCGGGGCGCCGCGCGCTGAGCTGGCCGCGATCGTGGCTGCAGGCCTGCTGCCGGCGACCCGGCCCGGCACGGCCTACGAGTACTCCAACCTGGGCATCTCGCTGATCGGCCGCGCCGTCGAGCGGGTCACCGGCCGGCCGGTCGAGGACGTGATCCGGGAGCGGATGCTCGACCCGCTCGGGATGCGCGACACCCGCGCGGAGGCCGGGCTCTATCCCGCGGGGGCCGACCTCGCCGCCGGTTTCCGAACCTTCGACGACGGCGCGACGTTCGTGCCGGAGCCGTACGTCGGCACCGGCGCCCTCGGCTGCATCGGCAGCCTCTTCAGCACCGTCGGGGACATCGCGCGCTGGACGCACTTCCTCGGCTCGGCGTTCGGCGACGCCCCGCACGCGGGCGACGTGCTCTCCGCCGCGTCCCGCCGCCGGATGCAGACGGCCCGCACGCTCATCCCGACCGGCTCCGGCTGGCTCGCCGACCGCGCGCTCGACGGCGCGGGCTACGGCTACGGCCTGGTGGTCGAGCACGACCGCCGCTTCGGCCGCCTCGTGCAGCACGCCGGCGGCCTGCCCGGCTTCTCGTCGCACATGCGCTGGCATCCGACGACCGGGATCGGCGTCGTCGTCTTCGGCAACACGGACGCGTTCGGCGCGGGCGGGATCGCCGCCGACTTGCTCACCGACGTGCTCACGCGGGCCGACGCCCCGGCCGCCGTCGTGCGCCCGTGGCCGGAGACGGTCGCAGCGGCGCGCGGCATCGACGCGCTGCTGGCGGCCGGCCTGCCGCTGGACGCCGGCGACGTTCCGCTCGCCGACAGCGTCCTGCTGGATGTGCCGGCGCCGGTGCGCGCCGAGCGGCTCGCCGCTGCGCTCGCCGAGACGGGCGCGATCCTCCCGGAGAGGCAGCCGTTCGCCGAGCGGATCCTGAACGCGGCCGACCGCTCCCGGCTGCGCTGGCGCATCCCGTGCGAGCGCGGCGCGCTGATCTGCGACGTCCACCTCGTCGGGCTGCACGAACCGCTGGTGCAGGAGTTCGACGTCGCGGTCGCGGACGCCGCCGGCGCGAAGCCCGTGGACGAGCGGCCGATGGTCACCGACCACCATCGGGTCGCTCTCGGCTGAGCCGCGAGTCGAACCCCAGGTCGTCGAGCACCTCCTCCGCGTGCCGCAGGAACAGAGCCGCCGTCTCGGCGGGAGCGGTCGGCGCGACCAGGGCGAACACCTCGCGGGAGAGCCGCAGCTCCGGGACGTCCAGCACCTCGACGCCCGCCGGCAGGTCGCCCAGTGCGATCTCGGGGATCAGGGACGCCGCGTAGCCGGTCGCGACGATGTCCAGGGTCACGGCGAAGTCGTCGCAGCGGGCGACGGCGCGCGGCTGCAGGCGGTGCTCGTCGAGGAACGCGTCGACGACCGCGGCGTCGCTCGACCCCGGGTGATGCAGGATCCACGGGCGGCCCACCAGCTGGTCGGCGGCGACCGCGCCCTGACCGTGCAGCCGCCAGGCGCTCGGGACCACGAAGCGCATCGGGTCCTCGCCGATCCGCACCGGTTCCAGCGAGCGCGGCCAGCTCAGGCCGCGCTCGCCCACCCAGTAGACGAGCGTCACGTCGGTCTCCTCGCCGCGCCGCATCGCCTGGATGGCCGGGGAGGGATCCCGCACGCTCAGCCGCAGGGCGATGTCGTGCGCCAGCCAGCCGGGGGAGCGCAGCAGCCGGGGCAGCACGGTGCGGGCCAGGCTCGGGTAGAGGCTCACCCGCAGCTCCTGGCGCGCGTGGTCCGCGCTGCCCGCGGACTCCAGCAGGCGGTCGATGTCGGCGAGCACGATCGTCGCGTGCCCGGCCATGACGGCCGCCGCTTCGGTGGGCCGGACGCTCCGGGCGGTCCGCTCGAACAGCCGGATGCCGGTGTCCTGCTCGAGCGCCGCCATCTGCTGCGAGACCGCGGACGCGGTGTAGCCCAGCCGGTTGGCCGCCGCCGCGAAGGAGCCCAGCCGGATCACTTCGAGGAGGGTTCGGAGGTGGACCGGATTGACCATAAGCGTTCCTTGCTCTCAGCGTCGAGAATTCGCGCCCACGGCCGAATCTCGCCTGGATAGCCTGACAAGACGCGCGAGAACGCGCCCCCATCCTAAGGAATGCTGATGGTCACGACCCTGTACCGCCACCCCGCGATCCACCTGCTGGACGGTCGCGGCGGCACCGCGGACGCCCTGCTGGTGCGCGACGGCGTCATCGTCGCGATCGGCGCCGCGGCCGAGGTGGCGGACCGTGCGCCGGCGGGCACCGCGATGCGCGACCTGCCGGGGGCGGCGGTGATCGCCGGCTTCCACGACGCGCACATCCACACGGCGAGCCTCGCCCGCAGCCTCGACGAGCTGGACCTGCGCGAGACCACGAGCCTCGGCGAGGCGCTCGCCGCCATCGACCGGTTCGTGCGCTCCCGCGAGGGCGGAGACGGCTGGATCACCGGTGGCCGCTGGGACGCGAACCGCTGGAGCGACGGCGTGCCGAGCCGCGCCGCGCTCGACCGCATCTCGCCCGTCCGGCCGCTCTGCCTCTCCAGCGTCGACGGCCACTCGGTCTGGCTGAACAGCGCGGCGCTCGCCGCGGCCGGCATCGACGTCACGACCGCCGACCCCGCCGGCGGCCGCATCGAGCGCGACCGGGACGGCGTGCCCACCGGCATCCTGCGCGAGACGGCGGCCGACGCCGTCATCGAGCGCGCCGAGCGCGAGACGCCCGCCGACCTCTCGGTTCTGCTGGAGCGCGCCCAGGACCGGCTGCTCGCCGAGGGCATCACGCACGTGACGGACCTCGACGGCGAGGACGCCCGCGCGGCGTTCCTCCGGCTGCGGAACGCGGGAGAGCTGCGGGTGCGCGTGCACAAGGGCACGCCCGCGCACGCGCTGGAGGACGCGATCGCCGAGGGCAGGCGCACCGGCGACGGCGACGACTGGTTCACGAACGGGCCGGTCAAGCTGTTCTCCGACGGCTCGCTCGGCTCGCACACCGCGAGCATGGGCGCCGACTTCGCCGATCAGCCGGGCAACCACGGCGTCGAGGTGCTCGACCTCGACGAGCTGTCGCGGCTCGTCGCGCTCGCTGTCTCGTCCGGGATCGCCGTCGCCACCCACGCGATCGGCGACCGGGCGAACCGCACGGTGCTGGACGCGTACGAGCGCGCGCACGAGGACGCGGTCCGCGCCGGGCTCCGGCTGCGCGTCGAGCACGCGCAGCACCTGCGCCCGGAGGACGTCGCCCGGTTCGCGCAGCTCGGCGTGATCGCGTCGCTCCAGCCGACGCACTGGGCGAGCGACATCCCGCTCGTCTCCCGGATGCTGGGCGGCCGCACGCTGGCGAGCTACGCGTGGTCGGCGCTGCTGGACGCCGGCGCGGTCGTCGCCTTCGGCTCCGACGCGCCGGTCGAGCCGTCCGCGCCGATGCTCGGCGTGCAGGCCGCCGTGCTGCGCGGCACCGCGGCGTCGCCCGGCGGCGTCGAGCCGGGGCTGCGCCCGCTCGGCGTCGAGGAGGCGCTGTCCGCGTACACCGCCGGACCCGCGTTCGCTGCGGGGCTCGACGGCCGCGTCGGGTCCCTCGCGGTCGGGATGCGCGCCGACTTCGTCGCGCTCGACCGCGACCCGTTCACGACCGAGCCGTCCGAGCTCGGCACCATCCGTCCCGTCGCCACCGTTGTCGACGGGCTGCCGGCGTTCGGCCTCGGCTGAGCACGGCGCACCTCGTCACCCAGGGAGATCAGCCATGCGATCCACGACCCTCATCCGCACCTCCATCGTCGCCGCCCTCGCGGGCCTGGTGGCCGCGAGCCTGGCCGGCTGCGGCGCGCAGAGCCTCAGCGAGGCGGCCGATGCCACCGACCGTCCCGCCGCTGCCGCGATGCCCGTCCCCGCCGACGAGCCGGCCAAGGCCGTCATCGAGGCGGTGAAGGCGGACGCCGACCTGACCGCGAAGCTGCCCTCCGGGATGGCGTCCGCCGGCATCAAGTGGACCACCTCCGTCGGCTACCCGCCGATGGAGAAGTGGGGTGCGAACGGCAAGGAAGTGATCGGCGTCGACGCGGCGATCGCGCAGGCGATCAGCCGCAAGCTCGGCACCGGCATGACCATCCAGGATCAGGAGTTCAACTCGATGATCCCCGGCCTCATCTCGGGGCGCTACGACGCGCTCATCTCCTCGATGACGGACAATGCAGAACGGCAGAAGACGACCACGTTCGTCGACTACGTGAAGGCGGGCAACGCCTTCCTCGTGATGGCGGGCAACCCGCAGCACATCCGGAACCCGCAGGACCTGTGCGGCAAGACGGTCGCCGTCGTCGCCTCCGGCTCGTCCGCCGGGCTCGCCGAGCAGTACTCCGCGGACTGCACGAAGGCCGGCTCGCCCGCGTACGACATCCTGAAGTTCGAGGGCGACAGCGAGGCGAACCTTGCGGTGCAGAGCGGTCGCGCGGTCGCCACGATCACCGACTACCCGGTCGCGGAGGACCGTGCCGCCGACAAGGCGAACAACGTCGCGGCCGTGAAGATCGACGGCGACGAGTCGCTGTGGGGGATCGGGATCGACAACTCCAAGAAGGCGTTCGCCGCCCTCATCCAGAAGGCTCTGCAGGCGCTGATGGACGACGGCTCGTACGGCAAGATCCTGGAGGCGTACCACGTGACCGGCATGGCCATCGACGCCGCCTCGATCAACGGCGGCGCATGAGCACCCGTCGGGAGCCCATCCCGCTGGCGGACGGCACCGCCGTCCCGATCGCCCCGCGCTGGCACTGGGGGCGCTGGATCGTCGGGATCGTCGCGGTCGCGGCCGTCGGCTGGGCCGTCTCGATCGTCGTCCTGAACCCGCGGATCCGCTGGAACGAGGTCTGGCACTATCTGTTCTCGCCGAACATCCTGAACGGCGTCGTCGTCACGCTCTGGGTGAGCGTCGCGGCGACGCTGCTCGGGCTGGTGCTCGGCGTGCTGTTCGCGATCATGAAGCTGTCCAAGAACCCGGTGCTGCGCTGGATCGCCGAGGGCTACATCTGGTTCTTCCGCGGGACGCCCGTGCTGGTCCAGCTCATCTTCTGGTTCAACCTGGCGTTCCTGCTGCCGTACATCACCCTCCAGGTCCCGTTCACGCAGATCGGGCTGCGCTGGGACACCAACCAGCTAATCAGCGGGTCGGTGGCCGCGCTGCTCGGCCTCGGCCTCAACCTGGCCGCGTACTTCGCGGAGACGGTCCGCGCCGGCATCCAGGCCGTCGACCACGGCCAGACCGAGGCAGCGCTCGCGGGCGGGATGACGCGCACGCAGGCGATGCGCCTGGTGGTGCTGCCGCAGGCGCTGCGCATCATCATCCCGCCGACCGGGAACGAGTTCATCTCGATGCTGAAGACAACATCCCTGATCGTGGTGGTCGCCGGCAACGACCTGATGACCAACGCCAGCAACATCTACAAGCAGAACAACCTGATCATCGAGCTGCTGATCGTGGTCAGCATCTGGTACATGTTCCTGACCGCGGTGGCCACCTACCTGCAGTCGCTGCTGGAGAAGCGCTTCGGCCGGGACCGGGTGCGGCTGGTGCGCGGCAGCGGCTTCAGCCAGCAGCTGGTGCGGCTGGCCACCGGCGCGGTTCCCGCCCAGCGCAGGCGCGCGGCCAGGGCGACCGACGAGGAGGCGGTGTCATGACGGACACCCTGGTTCAGGCGCGCGGACTCTCGAAGTCGTTCGGCGACCACGAGGTGCTGCACGGCGTGGACTTCACCGTGCGCGCGGGCGAGGTGAGCTGCATCATCGGCCCGTCCGGCTCCGGCAAGTCGACGTTCCTGCGCACCATCAATGCGCTGGAGACCGTGGACCGCGGCAGTCTCGTCGTCGCCGGCGAGCAGGTCGGCTACTCGCTGGAGGACGGGCGCTACCGGCCGTGGCGGGACCGCGACTTCGCGCGCTTCCGCTCCTCCATCGGGATGGTGTTCCAGCGGTTCAACCTGTACGCCCACCTGGACGCGCTCGAGAACGTCGCCGCCGGCCTCATCCACGTGAAGCGGGTGCCGAAGCGCGAGGCGCACGAGCGCGCCGAGCGAGAGCTGGCGCGCGTCGGCCTGGCCGCCCACGCGCTGAAGCGCCCGCACCAGCTCTCCGGCGGCCAGCAGCAGCGGGTCGCGATCGCGCGCGCGCTCGCCATGGACCCGGCCCTGATGCTCTTCGACGAGCCGACGAGTGCGCTCGACCCGGAGCTGGTGGACGAGGTGCTGGAGACGATGCGGTCGCTCGCCGCGGGCGGCATGACGATGGTCGTCGTGACGCACGAGATCGGCTTCGCCAGGGAGGTCGCAGACACCATCTCGTTCTTCGACGACGGCCGGGTCGTCGAGCGCGGCGTCCCGGAGCAGGTGCTGACCCGGCCGGGGCACGAGCGGACGCGGAGCTTCCTGGAGCGGGTGCGGTGACGGCCGGAGGACAGGCGCGCGCCCGCCTCGCCGACCTCGGCGTCGGGCCGGGCGCCTTCCCACGCGGGCCGGAGGACGCGATCACGGACGTCCCCGGCGTGCGCGTCGGCCATGCCACGGTGCACACCGACCGGCTGCACACCGGGGTCACCGCGATCGTGCCGGAGCAGCTGGGCGCACAGCGGCGCTGGCTGCCGGCGGGACTCGCGGTCGGCAACGGCTACGGCAAGCTGATCGGCGCGACCCAGCTGCAGGAGCTCGGCGCGCTCGAGACGCCCGTGCTGCTCACCAGCACGCTGTCCGCCTACCGGGTCGCCGACGCCCTGCTCGGCCACATGCTGGCGCGGCCCGGCCACGAGTCGACGACCACGCTGAACCCGGTCGTGGGCGAGACGAACGACGGCTTCCTCTCCGACATCCGCACCCGCCCGCTCGGCGTCGCCCACGTGGAGGAGGCGCTCGCGTCCGCAACGGCGGGTCCTGTCGCGGAGGGTTCGGTCGGCGCGGGCGCGGGCACGGTCGCCCTCGGCTTCAAGGGCGGCATCGGGACCTCCTCGCGGATCGTGCCGGTGGCGGGCGAGCCGTTCACGGTCGGCGCGATCGTGCAGACGAACTTCAGCGGTACGCTGTCGATCGCGGGCGTCCCGATGCCGTCCGCGGAACTCGTGCCGGGCCCGACGGCGGAGACGGTCGGCAACTCGTGCATGATCGTGGTGGCGACGGACGCGCCGCTGGACGGCAGGCAGCTGGCCAGGTGCGCGCGCCGCGCCGTCTACGCAATGCGCGGCGTGGGCGCCGACTTCGCCCAGGGCAGCGGGGACTACGCGATCGCGTTCTCGGTCGGCGCGGGCGCCCCGCCCGAGGACGCGGTGCTGTCGCCGATGTTCCAGGCGACGATGGACGCGGTCGAGGAGGCGCTGGTCAACTCGATCCTGGCCGCGACGACCACGGTGCACGCCGACGGGAACGTCGCCCACGCCATCCCGCTCGCTGCCGTGCGCGACCGGCTGGCGGCGGCGGTGCGGATCGGGGCGGACGCGCGGGCCGTGTGAGCTGCGGTCAGCGCGGCAACCGGGTGAGGACTTCCGCGCCGGCCTCGGTGATCGCGATGGTGTGCTCGCTGTGGGCGGTGCGGCATCCGGTCGCGCTGCGCAGCGTCCAGCCGTCGGGGTCGGTGACGAGCTCGTCGGTGTCGGCCATGACCCACGGCTCCAGCGCGAGCAGCAGGCCGGGACGCAGTCGGTAGCCGCGCCCCGGCCGGCCGGTGTTGGACACGTGCGGGTCCTGGTGCATCGTCGTGCCGATCCCGTGACCGCCGAACTCGGTGTTCACCGGGTAGCCGGCCGAGGTGAGCACATCGCCGATCGCGTGCGAGAGGTCGCCGAGCCGCGCGCCGGGGCCGGCGACGGCGATCGCGGCGTCCAGCGCGCGCTCGGTCGCGGCGATCAGTGCCGTGCTCTGCTCGTCGGCCGCGTCGCCGACGACGAAGCTGACCGCGGCGTCGGCCGCGATCCCGTTCAGCCGCACCGCGAGGTCGAGGGTGAGCAGGTCGCCGTCGGCGAGGGCGTCCGCGTGCGGCATCCCGTGCAGGACGGCGTCGTTCACCGAGGTGCAGATGTGGTGGCCGAACGGTCCGCGCCCGAACGACGGCGCATAGTCGACGTAGCAGGACTCCGCGCCCGCCTCGGCGATCAGCGCACGGGCCCACCCGTCGATCTGCAGCAGGGAGGTCCCCACCGCCGTGCGCTCCTTCAGGGTGTGCAGGATGCGGGCGACGAGCGCTCCGGTCTCGCGTGCCCGGCTCAGCTCGTCGGGGCTCAGGATCTCGATCATGGGGATAACAATACCGGTATTGTTATCCCGGTATTAGAATCGTCGGCATGGTCCGTCTCCCGCTCACACCGGAAGAGGTCGAGCGCGGCCGCCGCCTCGGCGCACTGGTCCGCCGGGCACGGGGCGAGCGCCCCATGCTGCGCGTCGCCCTCGACGCGGGCGTCTCCCCGGAGACGCTCCGCAAGATCGAGTCCGGACGCGTGGCAACGCCCGCCTTCCCGACGATCGCGGCGATCGCGGCGGTGCTCGGACTCTCCCTCGACGCGGTCTGGGCGGAGATCAGCGGGGCCGAGGAGCGGCAGGCCGCCATCCGTTCCTGAGTTGTTCACGCGACACGCCGGTGCGGGGCGTGAACAACTCAGGAACGGATGGCGAGTGCGGCGTACGCGTCGGGGCGCCCGCTCAGTGCGCGGCCGTGAAGCGGCGCCGCCGGTGGGCGTGGTTCTCGACCTCGTCGACGATCGCGACCGCGAGGTCCGTCGCGGAGATCGTGGAGGTGCCGTCCGCCGCGCGCAGCAGCACGTCGTCCCCCAGCCGGTAGCTGCCGGTCGCGGGGGCGGGCGCCCACGCGCCGTAGACCTCGGGCGGGCTGACGTAGAACCAGTCCACGGACTCCGGCGTCGCCTTCAGATCGTCGAGGATGGTCAGGCCGGTCTCGATCTCCGGCTTCACCGTGTCCGGCAGGCCGTCCTTCGTCACGTCCCAGAGCCGGGGGCCGTCGGGCGCGACCAGCAGCGAGGAGGCGCCGCCGACGTGCGCGACGCGCGTCGGGGTCCCGTCGACGCGGCGGGCCAGCTCGCGGATCACGCCCTCGACCTCGCCGGCCATGTCGCCGCGCGGCGACAGCGCGCTGATCACCGCGTCCCGGTCCGGGACGACCGCGTCCAGCACCGAGGGATCGAGCACCGAGCCGATCACGTAGCCGACGCCGTCGATCCGTTCCGCCGGCTCCGACCGGCTGACGGAGGGCACCTCGTGCCCGCGCCGCGCCGCCTCTGCGACGATCGCCGCTCCCGTGTATCCCGTACCGCCCAGTACCGTGATGCGCGCCATCCGCAGCCTCCTTCGCTCGTCTCTGTCACCGTACCTCGCGGTCGCCGTCCGTGCGACGCGCCGCCCGGCGCAGGGCGACCGCGTCGGCGAGGACGACGACGAGCAGCACCAGATTGACCGCCCAGCTGAGCGCGAGCGGGGTCAGCGCCAGCGCCCAGGACAGCGGGAACAGCGCGAGCGCGACCGCCGCGCCGATGAGCTGGGCGAGCAGCCACGGGCCGCCGACCGCGCGCCGGAACAGCGCGTTGCCCACCAGGTAGACCGCCGCGGCTCCGGTGAGCAGCCCCGCCGCCCACGGCTCCGTCTCGCCGGTCGGCCGCTCCAGGACCAGCCCGTCGGCGACCGCGGTGAGCACGATGCCGACGACGAGCAGGATCGGGATGTAGGTGAACGCCGTCTGCGCGATCATCCCGCGTTCGTCCGCCTGCTCCAGGTACTCGCTGCCGCGGCGCTGGTTGTGCGTGAAGTAGAGCAGCCACATCAGCACCGTTCCGGCGAACGCGCCGACGAACGCGCCGAAGGTCGCCCCGTCGATCTCGCCGGTGCCGAAGGTGGAGCCGGTGACGACGATGGACTCGCCGAGCGCGATGATCACGAACAGGCTGACGCGCTCCGACATGTGCTCGCCCGAGACGTTCCAGCTCTGCAGGTCGGAGGCGCCGAGGCCCGGCGTCCAGAACCGGGCGCGCGGCCCGACCAGGTCGATCAGCAGCGCCGCGAGCCAGACCCAGAGCCGTGCCTGTTCCGGGACGAGCGCACCCGCGATCCAGACCGCTCCCGCCGCGGCGTGCCAGACGCTGATGCGCACGAAGTTCACCGCGTGCGCCGGTCGCGTGCGCGCGAACGCGAGGATGGTGAACAGGCTGCGGCTCAGCTGCAGGGCGACCATGCTGACCGCGAACAGCAGCGCGCGGTCGCCGAACGCCTCCGGGATCGCGATGGAGACGAGCATCCCGAAGAACATCATCACGACGAACAGGGCCCGCACCGCGCCGGTCTCCGGGTTCAGCCAGCTCGACGCCCAGGTCGTGTACACCCACATCCACCAGACCGCCCAGGCCAGGACGAGCGTGTGCACCAGCTCCAGCCCGCTCTGGTGGTGGATGAGGATGTGCGAGACCTGCGTGATCGCGAACACGAACACCAGATCGAAGAACAGCTCGATGTAGGTGACGCGGTGCGAGGCGTCACCCGTGGCCGGCCGCAGGAGGTCGGCGGTGAACCCGATGCGCGGCATGAGGTCAGAGTAGCCGCCGGCCGGTCCTTGTTGCGGGTGCGGCCGCCGTGCAACACTGTCCATCGTGATCCGGTAGCAGCGATTCCCCTTCCTCCCCACGACCGTGGGTGAGTCGATCGATCCTGCGAACCGAGGTCACCATGTCAGCCAGCCCCGCCTTCACCATCGCGCCGGTCACCGTGCCGGAGAGCGTCGACGCCCCCGACGCGGCCGCCTTCGTCGGCATGGCTGCCGTGCGCAGCGCCGTCATCGCCGAGCTGCGCGGCGACACGTCCCCCCAGCCGGCGCCGGAGGTCGTGGCCGCCGAGCTGCTCCCCGACTGGAAGGACGAGTCCACCAGGAGCGTGGGGCTCGTCGCCGTGGTCGACGACCGCGTCGTCGGCCGCGCCACCCTCGCGATGCCCGCCGACGCCGCCGAGTGCTGGGCGGCGGTCTCCGTGCTGCCGGAGCACCGCGGCGCCGGCATCGGCTCCGCCCTGTACCGCGGCGTCGAGCGACTCGCGGTGGACGCGGGGCGCCGGACGATCCAGAACCAGACCGACTTCGCGGCCGGCATCGGCGGCGAGGCGCTCGCGGCCCCGACCGGCTTCGGCTCCGTGCCGCGCGACCTCGCGTCGACGCGGTTCCTGCTCCGGTTCGGCTTCTCGCTGGAGCAGGTCGGCCGGCTGAGCAGCCTGACCCTTCCCGGCGACGCCGACGCGATCGCCGCGAGCCTCGCCGCCTCGCGCGCGGCCGCCGCCGGTTACCGCACGGTCACCTGGCGGGGACGCACCCCGGAGGAGTGGCTGGAGGGCATGGCGCTGCTGCGCACCCGGATGAGCACGGACACCCCGAACGCCGGCATGGAGCAGACCGAGGACGTGTGGACCGCCGAGCGCATCCGCGCGTTCGACGACCTCCAGGCGCAGAGCCCGCGTGCGGTCCTCACCACCATCGCCGTGCACGAGGCGACGGGCGAGCCGGCCGGCTACACCGAGCTCGCCGTGCCGGCCGAGCCCGGCCGTCCCGTCGACCAGATGGACACGCTCGTCCTCGCCGGCCACCGCGGGCACCGGCTCGGGATGCTCATGAAGCTGACCAACCTGCGCGAGCTGGGCGAGCGGTTCCCGGCCAGCGCCACAGTCGAGACGATGAACGCGGAGGACAACCGGCACATGCTCGAGGTGAACGAGGCGGTCGGCTTCCGCCCGCTCGCCTACGCCGCCCGGTGGAGGAAGACGGTCGGCCGATGACCGCGCGCCGGCACTCGCGCGACTCTACGATGCCGGTATGAGCAGCGAGGGACGCACCACGTACACGTCGACGTTCATCTTCGCCACGAAGCCCTACGACGACGAGTTCCACCGCCTGAACGACGAGATCGCCGAGCGCGCCAGGGCGATTCCGGGCTTCCTGGGGGAGGAGGCGTGGGAGAACCCGGAGACCGGACTGCACTCCGAGGTCTACTACTGGGACAGCCTGGAGGCGCTGCACCAACTGATCGGGATGGACACCCACCGCGAGGCGAAGCGGCTGCACGAGCGCTGGATCGGCCCCTACCGGGTCGTGATCGGCCAAGTGCTGAGCACGTACGGCGAACCGGGTCTCGCGCTGGAGCACGTCCCGGCGGGCGGGACGGCCGGGTGAGCGCGGCTCGGGAGGCGGTGCGGACCGCGTACTCGGGCCGTTCGGCGGAGTACATCGACCTGTTCGGCTCGATCGACGCCGCGGACGACCGGGACAGGCAGTGCGTGGAGCGCTGGGCCGACGGGCTCGACGGTCCCGTGCTCGACGCGGGCTGCGGCCCCGGCCACTGGACGCACCACCTCGCGGCGCGCGGGATCGCCGCCGCGGGCGTCGATCAGGTGCCGGAGTTCGTCGAGCGCGCCCGCAGGGAGTACCCGGACGTCCCGTTCCGCCTGGGCAGCATCGACGCGCTGAACGAGCCGGACGCCGCCCTCGGCGGCGTGCTCGCCTGGTACTCGCTCATCCATCACGACCCGGCCACGGTGCGCACGCCGCTGCGCGAGTTCGCCCGTGTGTTGAAGCCCGGCGGCGGCCTGCTGGTCGGCTACTTCACCGGCGACCGGCTGGAACCGTTCGACCACGCGGTGATCGCCGCCCACCGCTGGCCGCCGGACCTCCTGGCCGCCGAGCTCGACGCCACCGGCTTCGACGTGCTCGAAGCGCACGAGCGCGCCGAGGGCGGCCAGCGCCCGCAGGGAACGCTCATCGCGCGCCGGCGGCGGTAGGCGCGGGCATGACATTTGTGCCAAATCGTTGCTCCGGGCGCCCGCGAGCACCGATTTGGGACAAATCGTCACCCGCTCAGCCCCCGGCGTACTCGATCGTCACCGCCCCGATGCTGCCGTCGAACGCGAACGGCATCCTCTCGGCGTAGGCGCGGGAGACGGCGCCGCCGTACGCGCGGCCGATGTCGAGGCAGTCGTTCGCGGAGAACAGCAGCGGTGCGCTGACGGGCACCGTGCCCGACGCGACCTCGGTGCCGTCGACGCGGAGCGAGACGGTCAGGGGACTGCCCGGCCGCGGCTCCTGGAGCGCGGTCACGATCTCGATCGTCGCATCCCCGGCGGCCAGCGCGGCCGGGGCCGCGATGATGGTCCGCTGCACCAGGAACAGGTTGTACTCGTAGGTGAGGACGCCGTCTACGACATAGCAGGTGAGCCCGCCGCCGGCGCCGCCCAGCTTGTAGAGCACACCGTTCGCGCGTTCCGGGGCGGTCAGCCGGATGCTGACGGTGTTCGGCCGGTTGCCCAGGGCCGGAGCGCAGAACTCCGGCACGCGGACCGTGTCCCCTGTCATCTCCCAGCGCGTGTACGGCGGGCTGAACCGGTCCTCGGGATGCATCACCGGCACCCAGAGGCCGCCGCCGATCGGCAGGGCGTCGTTCCTCGCCGCCTCGATCGCGAACACCTCCCGCAGCTCGGCCAGCTTGTCCGGGTGCTCGGCGGCGAGGTCGTGCGCCTGGCTCCAGTCCGATTCGAGGTTGTAGAGCTCCCAGCGGTCGTCGTCCGGCGTCCAGGTGCGGATCCCGGGAGGCGCGCCGGGCACCCAGGGCAGGCGCGGGCCGAGCGCCGACGCCATCCAGCCGTCCGCGTACACCGACCGGCTGCCCATGATCTCGAAGTACTGCACGCGGCGGGTGCTCTCCGCCGCCGGGTCGTCGAGCGAGTACACCATGCTGACGCCGTCGATCGGGTCTTGCGGCTGCCCGTCGACGGTGTCCGGCGGCGTGATGCCGATGATCTCGTAGAGCGTCGGGGCCACGTCCACGACGTGGTGGAACTGCGTGCGCGGCACCGGGTCCGGCTGGATGCGGCCGGGCCACTGGACGAACAGCGGGTTGCGGGTGCCACCCAGGTGCGAGGCGAGCAGTTTCATGCCCTGGTACGGAGTCGAGCCCGCCCAGGCCCACGCGGCGTGGTACTGGTTGTCGGTCGCGGGCGTGCCGAGCGCATCCAGGCCGCCCAGCTCGTCCAGCGCTGCGATGTGCTGGTCGACGGTGGTGGGGATCATGTTCTGAGCGAGCAGCTCGCTGATCGTGCCGTTCTGACCCTCGCCGGAGGAGCCGTTGTCGCCCCAGATGTAGATGACGATCGTGTTGTCCCCGTAGCCGAGGGCGTCCAGCTCGTCGACGACGCGCCCCGCCTGCACGTCGGCATGCTCGCCGAAACCGGCGGCGACCTCCATCAGCCGGCGCTGGAACGGGCGCTGGTGCTCCGGCACGTCGGCCCAGGCCTGGAGGCCGTCCGGGCGCGGGGTCAGCTCCGCGTCCTCGGGGATCCAGCCGGCCGCCTTCGCGCCCGCGTGCGCGCGCTCGCGGTACGCGTCCCAGCCGTCGTCGAAGACGCCGCTGTACCTGTCTGCCCACTCCTTCATGATGTGGTGCGGTCCGTGCAGGGCCCCGGTCGCCCAGTACAGGAAGAACGGCTGGTCGGGCGCGAGCGCCCGATGATCACGCAGCCAGCCGATGGCGTCATCGGCGATGTCCTCGCTGAGGTGGTAGCCCTGCTCCGGCGTCTTCGGCGGCCGCACGATCGTGGTGTTGCGGACGAGGTTCGGTTCGTACTGCGAGGCCTCCCCGGCCAGGAAGCCGTAGAAGTAGTCGAAACCGTAGCCGGTGGGCCAGTGGTCGAAGGGGCCCGCGGCGCTGGTCTCCTCGGCGGGCGTGTTGTGCCACTTGCCCCACGCCGCTGTCGCGTAGCCGTACTCGCCGAGGACCTTCGCGAGCGTCGCGCTGGTTTTCGGGATCCGCCCGGAGTACCCGTCCCAGTCGTTCGCGAGCTCGGCGATCTGGCCGTAGCCGACCCGGTGGTGGTTGCGCCCGGTCAGCAGGGACGCGCGGGTGGGGGAGCACATGGCGGTGGTGTGGAACCGGTTGTAGCCGACGCCGTTGTTCCGGATGCGCTCGAGGGTCGGGGTGCGTACCGCGCCGCCCAGCGGCTCCGGCAGCGCGGGCCCGGCGTCGTCGATCAGGATGACGAGCACGTTGGGGGCATCGGCGGGCAGATGCCGCTCCGGCGGTCTCGGGCTGTAGGTCGACTCCTGCATGGTCCGGCGGGCGACGCTGCCGGAGGTCTGCGGCGGGAACGGGAGCGTTCGCGCCGGCGGCAGCGGGCTTCCGGCGATCGGTTCCTGCGTGTTCTCGCTCATGCGCTCGCTCCGCTCCGTCCCCGTGCACGGACGGGGATGCGAGCGAAAGCTAACCCGCGGGCCTCCGGCGTGGCTAGTCCCGGACGCCGTCAGCGCCCGTCGAACGCGTTCCGCGCGACCTCGACCGCCTCCGCGCGCGAGCTCACGCCGAGCTTGCGGTACAGCGCCCTGACCGTGGACTTGAGCGTGTTCGGGCTGATGTAGAGCTCGCCGGCGATGCGCGCCATCGACCGCCCGGTGGTGAGAAGGTCGAGGATCTCGCGCTCGCGCTTGGTGAGCCGGGGGAGCGCGGGAGGGCGGCCGTCGGTGATCGTTCCGCTGTGCACCGGTTCGCCGGTCAGCTCGGCCAGCGCGATCACCGTGCCGGCGGGGACGAAGGCGTACGCGGAGAGCATGCGCTCCTCGGCGATCACCCGGTTGGCGATCCGGAAGGCATCGGCAGCGGTTCCGGTGTGCCCGAGCGCCAGATGAGAGGCGGCGGCGATCAGGTTCGCCGGACCCTCCACCCGGGGCACGCTGGTCAGCGAGAGCGCGTCGTCGCTGTGCTGGAGGGCTTCGGTGTGGTCGCGGCGCGCGTGAGCGGCGGTCGCTGCGAGCAGGTGATCGAGGGCCGATGGTGAGGGTGGAAACTCCGGGGCGATCCGCAGCCGCGGGCGCAGCCGGGCCAGGCGCGCCTGCGCGGCCTTGAGGTATCGGCCGTTCGCGCCCTGCAGGCTCTTCGCCTCGGGGTGACGCTCGAGCTCGAGCTCGAGCCGAGCGTGGACGGTGCTGGCTCCCGGCTTCGTCCGCTCGACCAGCGCGGCCATCCACAGCGCCGCAGCCCAGTGCTCGCCAAGGGGCAGGCCGAGCGCGCGGGCGAGGTCGAGGGCCGCGTCAGGATCCTCCCGGTCGTGCTTCAGGAGCGCCGACGCCAGGAAGACGACGACGTCGTACCGGCCGTTCGTCGCCGGCTCCGAGCGCGCGCGGGCGAGCCACAGGTCGGCCAGACGCAGCCGGCCTCGCTCGGCGTGCGACCAGGCGATGTGACCGGCCGCCCTCCTCGCGATCACCGACTGTCCCGTCAGGCGGGCGAGCTGGTACGCCTCCTCGTACTCCACGAGCGCGCCTGGGGCGTCGGCGGCATCGAACGTGCGTCCCCATTGAAAGCGGAGGTGCGGGAGCGAACCCACGATCGGAGCGCGTTCGGCAGGGGGCAGCGCGAGCAGCGCGTCCCGCGCCTCCGCGGCCGCGCGGCGGCCCTCGTCGAGGTGCCCTGCGGTGCGCGCGCCCGCCGCCTCCGCGGTGAGCAGGATGAGAGTGTTCAGGTCGGCCGTGCGGTGCTCGCCCGGTCGCGGCGCGAGCCGGCCGTCGTGGAAGAACCGTCGCGGGTCGCCGTCGATCGTGACGTGCTGCAGGTAGTTGGCGGCCACGAGGAGACCCGGCGTCTCGACGAACGCTTCGCCGGGCAGCGCCTTCAGCGCTTCGAGCAGCTGCTGCGGTGCCTCGCTCGCGAAGGCGTCCCAGTGCCGCTGGATGACCGCAGCCGCCTGGCGCCAGCCGCGCCGCGCCGCCACGTCCGCGACCAGCGGGGGGAGAGCGCGCGGATTCCGTCGCACGTCGACGGAATCCTGGACACCGTCATCGTCATTCCGGATGGAACTCATCGTGCATTCACCTCGACAGATTGCCAGACCGTGGGAGGGGCCCCGCCGCGTCGCAGCCCCGTGGGCGCCGCGGGCCGCACTGTTCGGCGCCTACCCCGAACGAGGGGGCCCGCATATCCACATCAACCACCCCCATACGGGGGGTTCAAGGGGTTAAGTTCCTGGTTCCGGGGGGTGGTATTCGTGAATCGGCGCAGGGGCCGGCGTGTCGCCGCCGCCAAGCTGATTCCCGACGTGGGGGATGGTCTGTCCTCCGGCGGTGATATCGGGGAGGTCTCTGTGGGGACGCATGGCACGACGAAAGCGAGAGCCGGGCTGCTGCCGCGCTTGAGGTCGCGGCGGCTTCGCACGTCGGCTGCGAT
>NZ_JBQCGZ010000106.1:0-11058 GCF_051955155.1 Leifsonia sp. | reverse complement strand
CGGGGAGCTCGTCCGGGTGCTGTCGGAGACGACCGACGTCCCCGAGGGCGCCGCGTGGGGCGTCTTCCTGCGGAACCACGACGAGCTGACGCTCGAGATGGTGAGCGAGGAGTACCGCCAGGCGATGTACGGCTGGTACGCCTACGACCCGCGGATGCGCGCCAACATCGGCATCCGCCGGCGCCTCGCCCCGCTGCTCGACAACTCGCGGGCCGAGCTGGAGCTGGCGCACGCCCTCCTGTTCTCGCTTCCCGGCAGTCCGTTCCTCTACTACGGCGACGAGATCGGGATGGGCGACAACATCTGGCTGCCCGACCGCGACAGTTCGCGAACGCCCATGCAGTGGACGCCGGACCGAAACGCCGGCTTCTCCAGCGCCGACCCCGGCAAGCTGTTCCTGCCGATCGTCCAGTCGCTGGTGTTCCACTACAACCAGGTCAACGTGGAGGCGCAGCTCGCGCAGTCCCGGTCGCTCCTGCACTGGATCCGCAACGTCATCCACGTGCGCAAGGCGCACCCGGTGTTCGGGCTGGGCGACATCCGCGTGCTGCCGACGAACCACGAGTCCGTGCTGGCGTTCGTGCGCTCGTACGCGGGCAGCGGCACGCACGGCGGCGACCAGCCGGAGGACGTGCTGTGCGTGTTCTCGGTCGCCCACAATCCGGTGTCGGTGACCCTGGACGCTCCCGAGTTCGCCGGGCGGACGCTGTACGACCTGTTCGGCGGCGCGGAGTTCCCGACCGTGGCGGAGGACGGCCGTTTCACGCTCACGCTCGGGACGCAGAACTTCTACTGGCTGCACATCGAGCCGCGCCGCGACTGACGCGCCCTCCCGCCCGGACGGCACGGGCCGGCGGGCGCCGGATCGCGGACCCGCCGACCGCGTTCCCTCCGGGTGACGGTGGTCGTTCCTACCCTGGGGGCTATGAGCACCTGGCACCATGAACTCGGCGTCTTCGATCTGGAGACCACCGGCGTGGATGTGGAGACGGCCAGGATCGTGACCGCGCACGTCGGCCTGCTCGGCGAGCAGGGCGAGGTGCGGCACGGCCGGTACTGGCTCATCGATCCCGGCGTCGAGATCCCGTCGGAGGCGACAGCGGTGCACGGCATCACGACCGAGCTCGCGCGCGCCAAGGGGATGGACGCGGCGACCGGCGTCGCGGCGATCGTCGACCAGCTGCGCCGGCTGTTCGCCCGCGGCATCCCGGTGGTCGCCTACAACGCGCCGTACGACTTCACGCTCCTCGACCGCGAGGCCCGCCGCTACGGCATCGAGCCGCTGGAGGCGCCTGGCCCGATCATCGACCCGCTGGTGATCGACAGGGCGGTCGACCGCTACCGTCCCGGCAAGCGGACGCTGAGCGTCACCGCGGTCCACTACGGCGTCGAGCTGACCGCGGCGCACGACGCCGGCGCGGACGCCATCGCCGCGGGCCGGCTCGCCCAGGCCCTGGTCCGCGCGCACGGCGAGGCGCTCGCGATGGAGGCCGTCGAGCTGCACCACAAGCAGGTCGACTGGTGCCGCGAGCAGGCCGCCGACTTCCAGGACTACATGCGCCGCGTGCGCGACCCGGAGTTCACGGCGTCCGGCGCGTGGCCCCTGCGCTGACCACGTGCGTCCCCCGCCCATGCTGGGGGTTTCCACCGCGTCTGCTGAGCGCTACCCTTCGTCCATGAGCGATTCGGACCTGAACCCGCAGCCCCTGCCCCCGCAGCAGCAGCCGCCGCAGCAGCAGCCGCAGTACGGGGCCTACCAGCCGGCCCAGCCGGGCTGGAACGTGATGGCGATCGTGGGGTTCATCCTCGCGTTCTTCATCAGCGTCGTCGGCGTCATCCTCGGCTTCGTCGCCCTGTCGCAGATCAAGCGCACGGGCGAGCAGGGCCGCGGCCTCGCCATCGCCGCGATCATCATCGGCTTCGTCGAGATCGCGATCGGCATCATCGTGTTCATCTTCGTCGCGATCGGCCTCGGCGTCGCGGCCTCGCAGTACCAGAACTACTGACGTCCCCCGCGCAACGAGAAAGGCCCCCGTCGTGCGACGGGGGCCTTTCTCGTGCGGCTGGTTACTTGCCGAAGTTCTTGTAGCGCGAGTTGAACTTCTCGACGCGGCCGGCCGAGTCGAGGATGCGCTGCTTGCCCGTGTAGAACGGGTGCGACTCGGAGGAGATCTCGACGTCGATCACCGGGTAGGTGTTGCCGTCCTCCCACTCGATCGTCTTCTCGCTGGAGACGGTGGAGCGGGTGAGGAACGTCGCACCCGAGGCCAGGTCGCGGAAAACCACCGGGGCGTAGTCGGGGTGGATGTCAGTCTTCATGAGGACTTCCTTGTTGCGTAGTGTTCGTGTCGGTCAAGTCCGCGCTGAGGCCGCGTGGACGGGAAGCTTTCGGCCCGCGTTCGTCAGACGACTCCCGGACCAGCTATCGAGTTTAGCAGATCCGTCAGGCGATCGTCTTCTGACGCGCCCGGGCGGTGTAGCGGCCGTCGCTCTCCTCCAGCTCGACGTCCACACCGAACGTCTCGCTGAGGGAGGCGCTGGTGAGCACCTCGCCGATCGGGCCCTGGGCGGCGATGCGGCCGTTCTTCAGCAGCAGCGCGCGGTTGAAGCCGACGGGGATCTCCTCGACGTGGTGGGTGACCATCACGATCGCGGGCGACTTCGGGTCGCTGGCGTAGCCGCCGAGCAGCTGCAGCAGCTCCTCGCGGCCGCCGAGGTCGAGGCTGGCCGCCGGCTCGTCCAGCAGCAGCATCTCGGGGTCGGTCATCACCGAGCGGGCGATCTGCACGCGCTTCTGCTCGCCGTCACTCAGGCTGCCGAAGGTGCGCTCGGCCAGGTGCTCCAGGTTCCACTCGGCGAGCACGCGGCGGGCGCGGCGCTCGTCGATCTCCTCGTACAGCTCGTTCCAGCGCCCGGTGACGGCGTACGCCGCCGTCATCACCACGTCGAGCACGCGCTCGTTCCGCGGGATGCGGCGGGCGAGGGCGCTGGAGGCGAAGCCGAGCAGCGGGCGCAGCTCGGAGAGATCGCTGTGGCCCAGCGACTCGCCCAGCACGGTGGCCTCGCCCGACGACGGGTGCAGGGCCGCCGCGGCGATCTGCAGCATGGTGGTCTTGCCCGCGCCGTTCGGCCCGAGGATCACCCAGCGCTCGTCCGGCTCGACCGTCCAGTCGACACCCTCGAGGACGGCGTTGCCGTCCCTGGTCACGGACACGTCATGGAGTCGGAGAACGCTGCTGGCCATGACCTCTAGCCTAGCGGCGTCAGGACGCGGTGACGGACCGGTAGACGGCGCGCGTCTGCTCCGCGATGGCGCTCCAGCTGAACTCCTGCTCGGCGCGCAGCCGGCCCGCCTCCCCCATCTGCGCCGCCCTGGCCGGGTCGCTCACGACCTCGGTCAGCGCCGCCGCGAGGTCGCGCACGAAGCCCTCCGGGTCGGTGGGCGTCCCCGTGCCGTCCTGGAGCTGCTGGATGGGCACCAGCCGCCCGGTGACACCGTCCACGATCACCTCGGGGATGCCGCCGGTCGCCGTGCCGACCACGGGCAGCCCGCACGCCATCGCCTCCAGGTTGACGATCCCGAGCGGCTCGTAGATGGACGGGCAGACGAACACGGTGGAGGCGCTGAGCGCCGCCCGCAGCTCGTCGTTCGGCAGCAGCCGGTCGATCCACACCACGCCGTCGCGCTCGGCCTGCAGCTGCTCGACGAGGCCGGTGACCTCGGCCAGGATCTCCGGGGTGTCCGGCGCGCCGGCGCACAGGATCACCTGGACGTCCTTCGGCAGCATCCGCGCCGCCCGCAGCAGGTACGGCAGGCCCTTCTGGCGCGTGATCCTGCCGACGAAGACGACGGCGGGCCGGCTTGGGTCGATCCCGAGCGAGCGGGCGAGGTCCTCATCGTGCAGGGGCCGCCAGCGGTCCAGGTCGATGCCGTTGTAGACGACCGTGACGTCGGACGGGTCGAGCGACGGGTAGGAGTTCAGGATGTCGCGGCGCATCCCCTCGCTCACCGCGATCACGCGGTCCGCGGCCTCGAACGCCGTCTTCTCGATCCAGCTGGACACCCGGTAGCCGCCGCCGAGCTGCTCGGCCTTCCACGGCCGCAGCGGCTCCAGGCTGTGCGCGGTCACCACGTGCGGCACGCCGTGCAGCAGCTTGGCGAGGTGGCCGCCGGCGTTCGCATACCAGGTGTGCGAGTGGACGACGTCGGCGCCTCCGCAGTCCTGCGCCATCTGCAGATCGACGCCCAGCGTGGTGATCGAACCGTTGGCCTCCGCGAGCTCGGCGGGCACCCGGTAGCCGACGGTGTCCGCCTCGTCCCTCGGTGCTCCGAAGCACCGCACGATGACCTCGGTGTCGGTCCGGAGCGCCCGGACGAGCTCGGTCACGTGCACCCCGGCGCCGCCGTAGATGTCCGGCGGGTACTCCCGGGTCAGAAGATCAACGCGCATGTCGAGAACGCTAGTACAGCCCCCCGGTTGCCTCTACTGTAAGGGGCATGGCAGCAGGCAAGAAGATCTTCGGCATCGTCCTCGCGGGTGGGGAGGGCAAGCGGCTGATGCCGTTGACAGCGGACCGGGCCAAGCCCGCGGTCCCCTTCGGCGGCCAGTACCGGCTGATCGACTTCGCGCTGTCCAACCTGATCAACTCCCAGCTGCGCCAGATCGTCGTGCTCACCCAGTACAAGTCGCACAGCCTCGACCGCCACGTCTCGCAGACCTGGCGGCTCGACGGCATCACGAACTCCTACATCGCCTCCGTCCCCGCCCAGCAGCGGCTCGGCAAGCGCTGGTTCAGCGGGTCGGCGGACGCGATCCTGCAGAGCCTCAACCTGCTGCGGGACGAGAAGCCGGACATCGTCGTCGTCGTCGGCGCCGACCACGTCTACCGCATGGACTTCGGCCAGATGATCCAGGCGCACATCGACTCGGGCTCCGCGGCGACCGTCGCCGCCATCCGCCAGCCGATCTCGCTCGCCGACCAGTTCGGCGTGATCGAGGTGGACGCGGCCCGCCCGGAGCGCATCGCGGCGTTCCGCGAGAAGCCCAGCGACCCGGTGGGCCTGCCGGACTCCCCCGGCGAGGTGCTCGCGTCGATGGGCAACTACGTCTTCGACGCGGAGGCGCTCATCGACGCCGTGCAGCGCGACGGCGACCGGCCGGACTCCAACCACGACATGGGCGGCGACATCATCCCGGACTTCGTCTCGCGCGGTGAGGCCGGCGTCTACGACTTCAACAACAACGACGTCCCGGGCTCCACCGACCGCGACCGCTACTACTGGCGCGACGTGGGGACGATCGACTCGTTCTTCGAGGCGCACCAGGACCTGATCTCGGCGCTGCCGGTGTTCAACCTGTACAACAGCGAATGGCCGATCTTCAGCCAGGTGCTGAACTCCCCGCCCGCCAAGATCGTGCGCGACGGCCGCGGGGCGCTGGGCACGACCATCGACTCGATCGTCTCCCTCGGCTCTGTCATCTCCGGCGCGCACCTGGAGCGCAGCGTGCTCGGGCCGTGGGCGAAGGTCAGCTCGGGCGCCAAGGTGGTCGACTCCGTCGTCTTCGAGCGCGCCGTCATCGAGCCGAACGCATTCGTCGGACGTGCCATCCTGGACAAGGACGTCGTCGTGGCCGAAGGGGCCAGGATCGGCGTCGACCCGGAGCGGGACCGCGCGCGCGGCTTCACCGTCACGGAGTCCGGGATCACCGTCGTCGGCAAGGGAGTTCACGTCGTTCCATGACGTCCGCACGTTCACACAGCAGCAGACCGGCCACGTTCCTCGTCGTCCTCGACGCCGACTCCACCCTCATCCATGACGAGGTGATCGAGCTGCTCGCCGAAGAGGCGGGCGCGCGCGCCGAGGTGGCCGAGATCACCGAGCGCGCGATGCGCGGCGAGCTGGACTTCGAGGCGAGCCTGCGCGAGCGCGTGCGCACCCTGGCCGGGCTGCCGGTCTCGGTGTTCGAGCGGGTCGGCGAGCGGATCCGGGTGACCGACGGCGTTCCGGAGCTCGTCGCGGGCGTCCAGGCGGCCGGCGGCCGCGTCGCCGTCGTGTCCGGTGGCTTCCACGAGCTGCTCGACCCGCTCGGCGAGCGGCTGGGGCTCGATCACTGGCGGGCGAACCGGCTCGGCGTGCGGGACGGCGTGCTCACCGGCGAGGTGGACGGTCCCGTCGTCGACGCGGGCGCGAAGGCGCAGTCCCTGCTGTTCTGGGCGGCCGACGCCGGCGTGCACCTGCGTCAGACCGTCGCGATCGGACACGGCGCGAACGACCTGCGGATGATGGCCGAGGCCGGCCTCTCGATCGCGTTCAACGCCAAGCCCCGGGTGCGGGCGGAGGCCGACCTCGTGATCGACCGCCAGGACCTCGCCCAGGTCCTCCCCCTCCTCGGCCTCCGCGGCTGACCCGTCGCTCAGGGACGCGCGAGGGGCACGTTGTTGTCGCTTTTCGCGTCGAGAAGTGACAACGACGTGCCTCTCGGCGACCCTTCTAGTGGCCCATGCCGAGGCCGCCGTCGACGGGGATGACGGCGCCGGAGATGTAGCCGGCGTCGTCGCCGGCGACCCAGGCGACGACCCGCGCGACCTCGTTCGGGGAGGCGAACCGGCCGGCGGGGATGTTCTTCTTGTACTCGGCCTGCTGCGCCTCGGGCAGCACGGCGGTCATCTCGGTCTCGATGAAGCCGGGGGCGACGACGTTCGCGGTGATCCCGCGCGCGCCGAGCTCGCGGGTGATCGAGCGGGCCATGCCGACGAGCCCCGCCTTGCTGGCGGCGTAGTTGACCTGCCCGGCCGAGCCGTACAGGCCGACGACGCTGGAGATCAGGACGATGCGGCCGAAGCGCGCCTTCAGCATCCCCTTCGTCGCGCGCTTGACGACGCGGAACGCCCCGCCGAGGTTGGTGTCGACGACGGCGTCGAACTCCTCGTCGGACATCCGCATCAGCAGGGTGTCCTTGGTGATGCCCGCGTTCGCGACCACGACCTCCACCGGGCCGAGCTTCTCCTCGACCTCGGCGAACGCGGCGTCCACGGCCGCGGTGTCCGTGACGTCGGCGCGCACGGTGAGCGCGCCCTCCGGCCCCTCTCCCGAGCGGGCGGTGACGGCGACGCGATGCCCCTGCGCCAGGAACTCCTCGGCAATCGCGTAGCCGATGCCGCGGTTCCCTCCGGTGACGAGCACGGTGCGCTGCGTTGTCATTGACGAATTCCTCTCGATCGGGGATCAGCTCCCTAGTTTATGGACGTACGCTTGAGTCAACGCACATGAAGCCCTCACGCCCGTCACTGACGAACCTGCCGCTCTCCCCGGATCTCGAGCGCAAGCACCGGATGATCAAGTATTCGGTCGCTATGGGGATCCGTGTCGTCTGCATCATCGTGGCGCTGCTCGTCCCCGGCTGGTGGGCGGCCATCCCGCTCGTCGCGGCGATCTTCCTGCCCTACTTCGCCGTCGTCATCGCCAACGTCTCCACCGACCCGCGTCGAGGAGAAGCCCAGGCGCCAGGCAATATCCTTCCCATGGCGCCCCCGCCACCCGCGGGGCGCGACGAGCGGCAGGAGAACACGTGATCGGACGGCGCGCATGATCGGCATGGGAGAGCCGGAGCCGCTCACCTGTTCCCGCGCCGGCTGCACCGACACCGCCACCTGGCGCATCGAGTGGCGCAACCCGAAGATCCACGCGGCGGACCGGGTCAAGGTCTGGCTGGCGTGCGATGAGCACGTGGACTTCCTGCGCGAGTTCCTCGCCGCCAGGGAGTTCCCGCTGCGCGTGCTCGCCGTCGCCGACGACGAGAGGACGACCGCGTGAGCGCCCCCGAGGCGAGCGCCCCCGTGGAGAAGAGCGGCGGGGACGGCTGGCGGTTCGCGTTCTCCAAGCGCTGGCTCGGCTACCTCGCGTTCGCCATCGCGTTCGCGATCGCCTGCGGCTTCCTCTCCAACTGGCAGCTCGCGCGCAGCAAGGAGGCCGCGGCCGCCAACGCGCTGATCGCCGCCAACTTCGACTCCCGCCCGGTGCCGCTCACCGAGGAGCTGCCGTCGCTCACGGCGTACTCGCCGAAGCAGGAGTGGACGCGCGTGACGGTGACCGGCACGTACGAGCCGGACAAGGAGATCCTGGCGCGCAACCGCCCGTTCAACGGGAACCCGGGCTTCGAGGTGCTCACTCCGCTGCGCACGGCGGACGGCGCGCTGTTCATCGTCGACCGCGGCTGGGTGCCGACCGGCTCGTCCACCGACGCCCCGGACAGCGTCCCGGCGGCGCCGTCCGGAACGGTCACCGTCATCGCCCGGCTGAAGGCGAGCGAACCGGCCATCCCCGGCCGCTCAGCGACGGGCATGCAGGTGGGCACCATCCAGCTCTCGGTGGTCAAGCAGAAGCTGGACGGCGCCGACGTCTACACGGGCGCGTACGGCCTGCTCGACTCGCAGACACCCGCGCCCGCGAGCGCGCCGACGCCAACCGTCACGGACCCGCCGACGCAGGACGAGGGGCTGCACTGGTCCTACATGATCCAGTGGATCATCTTCGCGCTGATCGGCTTCTTCGGCCTCGGCTACGCGCTGCGCACCGAGTACCGCAAGCGCAACGAGCACGACCCGGCCGAGAAGGCGCGCGCCGCCGAACGCGCGCGGCGCCGCGCCCAGAAGCGCACCGATGCCGAGGTGGAGGACGAACTCCTCGATGCGGGCCGCTGACCGGGGCCAGCGTCCAGGGCCAGGGACCCGGGGCGACCGCTACGCGAGCGAGATCAGCTCGAGATAGTCCTTGTTCCAGTGGTCCTCGACGCCGTCCGGCAGGATCAGCACGCGCTCGGGGTTCAGCGCCTCGACAGCGCCCTCGTCGTGGCTGACCAGCACGACGGCGCCCTCGTAGTGCGCGAGCGCGTCCAGGATCTCCTCGCGGCTGGCCGGGTCCAGGTTGTTCGTCGGCTCGTCGAGCAGCAGCACGTTCGCACCGGACACGACGATCATCGCGAGCGCGAGCCTGGTCTTCTCGCCGCCGGAGAGCACCCCGGCCGGCTTGTGCGCGTCGTCGCCCGTGAACAGGAACGAGCCGAGCACCTTGCGCGCCTCGGTCTCGGTCAGCGACGGGGACGAGGACACCATGTTCTGCAGCACGGAGCGCTCGACGTCGATCGTCTCGTGCTCCTGCGCGTAGTAGCCGATCCGCAGGCCGTGGCCGGGCTCGATCGCTCCGGTGTCCGGCTCGTCCACACCGGCCAGCATCCGCAGCAGCGTCGTCTTGCCCGCACCGTTCAGCCCGAGCACGACCACCTTCGAGCCCCGGTCGATCGCCAGATCCACGGCGGTGAAGATCTCCAGCGAGCCGTAGCTCTTGGACAGGTCGGAGGCCTGCAGCGGCGTCCGGCCGCACGGCGCGGGCGTCGGGAAGCGCAGCTTGGCGACGCGGTCGACCTGGCGCACCTCCTCCAGCCCCGACAGGAGCTTCTCGGCGCGCGCGACCATCTGGTGGGCGGCGGCCGCCTTGGTTGCCTTCGCCCCGAACTTCGCGGCCTGCAGCTGCAGCGCGCTCGCCTTCTTCTCGGCGTTGGCGCGCTCCTTCTTGCGGCGCTCCTCGTCGGCGGCGCGCTGGCGCTGGTAGTTCTTCCAGCCCATGTTGTAGATGTCGATGACCTGGCGGTTCGCGTCCAGGTAGAAGACGCGGTTGACCGTCTCCCCCACCAGGTCGACGTCGTGCGAGATGACGATGAAGCCGCCGGAGTAGCTCTTCAGGAACTCGCGCAGCCAGACGATGGAGTCGGCGTCCAGGTGGTTCGTCGGCTCGTCGAGGATCATCGTGCGCGCGTCGGAGAACAGGATGCGCGCCAGCTCGATGCGGCGGCGCTGACCGCCGGAGAGCGTCTTCAGCGGCTGGTCCAGGATGCGGTCGGGCAGGTTCAGATTCGACGCGATCGACGCGGCCTCCGCCTCGGCCGCGTAGCCGCCGTGCATGTGGAAGCGCTCCTCCAGCCGGCCGTACTTCTTCATGGCGGCGGCGGAGACCTCGGGGTCGTCGCTCGCCATGTCGAGCGTCGCCTGCTGCATGCCGAGGACGATCGAGCCGAGACCGCGTGCGTCCAGGATGCGCGTGCGCGCCAGGTCCTCGAGGTTGCCGGAGCGCGGGTCCTGCGGCAGGTAGCCGAGCTCGCCGCTGCGGTCGACCTTGCCAGCGGTGGGCAGCAGGTCGCCGGCCAGCACCTTGGTGAGCGTGGTCTTGCCCGCTCCGTTGCGGCCGACGAGACCGATCTTGTCGCCGGCGGCGACGCGGAAGCTGACGTTCTCCATCAGCAGGCGCGCGCCGACGCGGAGTTCGAGATCCTGCACGCTCAGCACAGTTCATCCATTCGTTGAGAAGCCATCCGTTCCGGACTTCTTCACGCGAAACGCCGGGGCGCAGCGTGAAGATCTCCGGAACGGATGGCTGAAGTGGTGGTTCTAGATGGCGAAGCCGAGGGCGCGCATCATGTCGCGGCCGTCATCGGTGATCCGCTCGGGGCCCCACGGCGGCATCCACACCCAGTTGATGCGGAAGGCCTCCACGATGCCGTCCAGGCTCTCGGCCGTCTGCTCCTCGAGCACGTCGGTGAGCGGGCAGCCGGCGCTGGTCAGGGTCATCGAGATGATGAGGGCGTTGTTTTCCTCGTCCCAGGCCAGGTCGTAGATCAGGCCGAGGTCGACGACATTGATCCCGAGCTCGGGGTCCATGACGTTCTTCAGCGCCTCTTCGACCTGGTCGAAGAGCGCCGGGCTCAGCGTGGCGGGCATAGGTTAAGCCTACGCCTCGGCCAGCTCGCCGGCTGCGGCGGACGCGGACTCGGGGGCGTCGACGAAGCGGTCGTAGCCCTCCTCCTCCAGGCGCTCGGCGAGCTCGGGGCCGCCCTCCTCCGCCACCTTGCCCGCCACGAACACGTGCACGAAGTCCGGCTTGATGTAGCGCAGGATGCGCGTGTAGTGGGTGATCAGCAGGATGCCGAGCCCGGTGTTGGCCTTGGCCCGGTTGACGCCCTCGGAGACGACCTTCAGCGCGTCGACGTCGAGACCGGAGTCGGT
>NZ_JBQCGZ010000105.1:0-10856 GCF_051955155.1 Leifsonia sp. | reverse complement strand
AGACCCAGCGTGTACGCGTGCGCGCTGTCGAGCGTGACGGGGCGGCTGGGCGTCAGGCCGGCGAAACTGCCGGTGACGGGGTAGCTCGTGCCCGCGGCGAGGAAGCGGTCGAGCAGCCCGCGCTGGTCGAGGATCTCGAGGCTGCGGGCGTGCAGGCCGAGAGAGCGGATCAGCGGCGTCGGCTCCGCGTCCCGCTCCAGGATGACCGTGCTCACGTCGTGCAGACGCAGCTCGCTCGCCAGCATCGTGCCCGTCGGTCCGCCCCCGACGATGATCACGTCGACCGTCTCCTGCTCCACCAGCGCCTCCGATTCTCGCGGGGATTCGGCCCGCGACCAGCCATTCTGGTGCAGGGGGGTGGCCTTGCCGCAAGCCCCGTGGTCTCCGGTATCCTGGAAATGCAGGGAGGCGGACCGCCTCCCTTCTCCGTGTCACCCGGTCACCGGCCGCCGCGAGGTCTGGAATGCTGGACGCATGCCCTCCAACGCCGAGCTCCGTGACATCGCCGTAACCGTCGCCCGCAGGGCCGCAGCGCTCGCCCTGCAGCGCCGCCGCGACGGGGTGGAGATCGCCGCGTCCAAGTCGACGCTCACCGACATCGTCACGAAGGCCGACCGGGAGGCGGAGGACCTGATCCGCGCCGCCATCGCCGCCGCGCGCCCGCGCGACGGCTTCCTCGGCGAGGAGTCGGAGGGCGAGCCGGGCAGCAGCGGGCTCACCTGGGTCGTCGACCCGATCGACGGGACGGTGAACTACTTCTACGGCATCCCGGCCTACGCGGTGAGCGTGGCCGTGGTGGAGGGCGAGCCGGACCCGGCGACCTGGCGCACGCTCGCCGGCGCCGTGGTGAACCCGGAGCTCGACGAGGTGTTCGCGGCGGCCGCCGGAGCAGGGTCGACGTTGAACGGGCAGCCGCTGCACGTGCACGAGGGCGTCCAGCTCCCGCTCGCGCTGGTCGGGACCGGGTTCGGCTACGACGCCGAGGTGCGCCGCCGCCAGGCCGCGTTCGTCCACGAGCTCATCCCGCAGGTGCGCGACATCCGCCGCATCGGCGCCGCGTCGCTCGACCTGTGCAACGTCGCCGCGGGGCGTCTCGACGCCTATTACGAGCGCGGGCTGAACCCGTGGGATCACGCCGCCGGCGCGCTGATCGCGAGCGAGGCGGGCGCCAGAGTCGGCGGGCTGGGCGGCGCTCCGGCCGGCACGCGCTTGATCCTCGCGGCGGAGCCCGGGCTGTTCGAGCAGCTCGACCCGCTGGTCCAGCGCTACTACGGCGCGTGGGAGTGACGACGCCCGGAGTTGGTGCGGCGGTTACCAATTCGTTACATTAGGTCGGGTGCGCGCCGCAGAACCCCCGCAGACGCCTCTCACCCGCCGCGAACGGCGGCTCGGTGAGGAGGCGGCACGACGGACCCGGCGGCGCGTCGTCCGGCGCAGGGCGGAGCGCAGGGCCGAGCGCGCGCGCAGCGCACGCGAGAGCGGGGTCCCGGAGCGCCGGTTCAGCCGTGGGGTGACCCTGATGGCGATGCTGTCGGTGCTCGGCATCGGGATCGCGACCTCCGTCCCGGCGATGGCGCTGCTCACCGAGGAGCAGGTGCGCGCCGGGCAGGCCGTGCACTTCTCGGGCCGCCCGGCGACGGAGCGCGAGCTGCAGGCGCTCGACAGCGTGACGGTGGATGCGTCCGCCGAGATCGTGCGGGACGCCGGCGCCGCGACATCGGCCGAGAAGCTCGCCGCCATCCGCTCGATGCGGATCGCCGACACGTTCACGAACGACCCGAACGGCGCGATCCAGTGGCCGTTCCCGGTCGGCGTTCCGATCTCGTCCGGCTTCGGGCCGCGCATCGCGCCGACGGCCGGCGCCTCGACCAACCACCTCGGCGTCGACTTCACGCCGGGGGCGGGCGTGCCCATCCAGATCATCGCCGACGGGGTCGTGCGCGAGGTCGTCGCCGGGGACAGCGGCGGCTGCGGCGTCAACGTCACGATCGACCACATGATCGACGGCCGACTGGTCAGCTCGAAGTACTGCCACATGCAGGTCGGGTCGGTGCGCGTGCAGCCCGGGCAGCGGGTGAAGGTGGCCGACATCGTCGGACGGGTCGGCAACACCGGCGTCTCCACGGGCGCGCACCTGCACCTCGAGATCCGCCTGGACGGCACCGAACCCGTCGACCCCTACGCCTGGCTCACCGCCAACGCGTCCTAGCCTCACCCCATTCGTCACGAACCAGCCGCGTTCGTCACGAAGGGGCCGCGTTCGTCACGTATGGCGCGCGTTCGTGACGAATGGGCGAGGACCCGTCCCATTCGGGAGGAATGGGCCGGGTTCGTGACGAACGCGTCCCATTCGTGACGAATGGGCGGCATTCGTGACGAATGGGCGCGGGTCAGATCAGCCAGGCGGTGGTGTCGCGGGGGAGCAGGCGGCCGTCGAGCGGGCCGCTCGCGAGGATGACCGTGCCGGCGGGCAGTTCGAGCGGCGCCTTGCCGAAGTTCACCGCGACCGTCACGCGTCCCGAACGGAAGACGAGCGCGTCCTCGCCGGCGTTCGCCCACTCCAGCTCGCCGAAGGCGAGGTCGTGTTCGCGGCGCGCGGCCAGCGCGTCCTGGTACATCGACAGGGTCGAGCCGGGAACGCCGCGCTGCGACGAGCGCGTGTACGACGCCCAGGACGCGGGCTGCGGCAGCCAGCTGGCGGCACCGGGGCCGAAGCCGTAGGACGGGTCCGTCCCCTCCCACGGGATCGGGACGCGGCAGCCGTCGCGGCCGTAGCGCTCGCCGTTCGTGCGGAACCAGGTCGGGTCCTGACGGGCCTCGTCCGGGAGGTCGATCGCCTCCGGCAGGCCCAGCTCCTCGCCCTGGTACAGGTACGCCGAGCCAGGGAGGGCCAGCATCAGCGCCGTCGCGGCGCGGGCGCGGCGCAGCGCGAACTGCGGGTCGGGGATGCCGGTCGAGTTCGGGCCGATGCCGTGGCCCTGCGGGTTCTCGCCCGCCAGGGCCAGCCGGGTCGCGTGCCGGACGACGTCGTGGTTGGAGAGCACCCACGTGCTCGGGGCGCCGACGCTGGCGAACACCGAGATGGAGCGGTCGATCACGCTGCGCAGCGCGACCGAGTCCCACGGGGTCTCCAGGTAGCCGAAGTTGAAGGTCTGCTGCATCTCGTCCGGGCGCACCCAGCGGGCCAGCTTCTCCAGCGGCTCCACCCAGGCTTCGCCGCAGAGCACCCGGTCGCCCTCGTACTCCTCGAGGACCGTGTGCCAGTCGCGGTAGATGGCGTGCACTCCGTCCTGCGCGAAGTAGGGCGGGCTCGCCGGCTCGGCCCCGGCGTGGCCGGCGATCTGCGGCTCCAGCGCGATCCCGCCGGTGACCGTCGGCACCTGGCCGCCGCCCATGCTGCCGGCGTTGACGGGCGGCGTGTAGTCGGGCAGGCCCTTCTCCTTGACCATGCCGTGCGCCACATCCACGCGGAAGCCGTCGACGCCGCGGTCGAGCCAGAATCGCAGGATGCCGCGGAACTGCTCCCAGACCCACGGGTTCTCCCAGTTCAGGTCCGGCTGCGACTTGTCGAACAGGTGCAGGTACCACTGACCGGGACGGCCGTCCGCCTCGGTGACCCTGGTCCACGCCGCGCCGCCGAAGATCGACTCCCAGTTGTTCGGGGGGAGTTCGCCGTCGGCTCCCTTGCCATCGCGGAAGATGTAGCGGTCGCGCTCGGGGCTGCCCGGTCCCGCCGCCAGCGCCTCCTGGAACCAGACGTGGTCGCTGGAGGAGTGGTTCGGGACGATGTCGATGATCACGCGCAGTCCGAGTTCGTGCGCGGTGCCCAGCATCGCGTCGAAGTCGGCGAGGGTGCCGAAGCGCGGGTCGACGTCGCGGTAGTCGGCGACGTCGTAGCCGGCGTCGCGCTGCGGCGAGGTCTGGAACGGCGCCAGCCAGACGGCGTCGACGCCGAGCTCGCGGAGCGCGGGCAGGCGATGCGTGATGCCGGGCAGGTCGCCGATCCCGTCGCCGTTCGAGTCCGCGAAGGAGCGCGGATACACCTGGTAGATGACGGCGGAGCGCCACCACTCGCGGCCGGGGGTGCTCGGGGACAGCTGGGAGGAAGTGGGAGTGGGGATACGGATCACCTGTCTTGGTCAGGGACGGGACGGGCGACGCCGGCGAGGGGACACGGCGGCCGCGAGCGCGGCCGGTCCCAGGTCTGCGGGGGTGGTGCGAGCCGGGGTCGTCGCGCCGTCGTCGGCGCTGCACGACATGCTAGCGCCATCGGCTGGGCGTCGCAGGGGCTGTGCGGACGGCGGGTTCCGGCCGGTCAGCTCCAGTGCGACGGGCGCTCGACCGTGCGTGGCAAGCGGGTGCGCGCATCGCCGGTGGCGGCGTTGACCTGGGCCTGCGTGAGATAGACGGCCTCGGCGAGATCCGCTCCGTGCAGCAGGGCGTCGCGCAGGTCGGCGCCGATCAGCTCGGCGCGGGCGAGCCGGGCGTCGCGCAGGTCGGCCGCGATCAGGAGCGCGCCGCGCAGCTCGGCTCCGCGCAGGTCCGCTCCGCGCAGGTCGGCGCCGAGCAGGTCCGCTCCCGGGCGGAGGCGCGACCGCTTGACGCGCAGCGGCGCCGTGCGGTCGGCGGCCTCCCCGGCCTCGCGGGTGAGCCGGGCGGCCTCGCGGAGCAGCTCGGCGGCGGGAGCGCGCAGGTCGTCGACGTCCAGGAGCCGGATCGCCTCCGCCGGGGCGTCGGCAGCCGCCTCCACGTCGTCCCTGGCCGCACGCAGCGCGGGATGCAGGGCGGCGGCGGCAGGCATCCGCAGCGCCTCCTCCAGGTACCAGAGCAGCTCGTGCAGCTGGCGGACGACCGGGAAGACGGCGAACATCCCCGCGCGGGCGCCGGCGTCGTCGCGCCAGCTGGCGCCGCCGAACGTGTGCTGCGTCACGTGCTGGCCCGCGCCGAAGCAGTCGAAGACGGTGCAGCCCTTGAACCCGCTCTCGCGCAGCTGCGGGTGGATGCGGCAGCGGTAGCCGTCGTCCAGGTTGACGCACTCCTCTCCTGCCTCCTTGTCGAAGCCGAAGTCGGCGGATTTCGCGAAGGCGAGGGCGACGCAGCACAGCCCGACGCAGTCGGCGCACTCGGCGCGCAGGGCGCGGCGCGGTTCGTCGAGGGTGGCGGCCATCCCTCCACACTATGGGCGCGGCCGCATTGCCGCGAGTGCGTTCGGTACGTTGGCTCGGGTCACGATTGTGGGTGTTCGGTACGTTTCGACCGTGCTCGCGCAGGGGCGGTGGCACCGTACGGGGACAGTCACCGCGACGGACGCGCGCGAACCGGACGGCACCCGGAATAGGCCTGGGGAACGCGCGCGTTAGCGTGGGGTGACTCCCCCATGAAAGGACGAAACGGCATGACTTCTGCGCGTCGCACCATCGGTACCTCCGACCTGTCGGTCTTCCCCCTCTCCCTCGGCGGCAACGTCTTCGGCTGGACGGCCGACCGGGACACCTCGTTCCGGGTGCTGGACGCGTACACCGCGGCGGGCGGGAACTTCGTCGACACGGCGGACGGCTACTCGGCGTGGGTGCCGGGCAACACCGGCGGCGACTCGGAGCGGATCCTCGGCGAGTGGTTCGACGCGCGCGGGAACCGCGAGGACGTCGTGCTCGCGACCAAGGTCAGCCAGCACCCCGACTTCAAGGGACTCGCCGCCGACAACATCCGCCGCGCGGCCGACGCCTCCCTGCAGGGCCTGCAGAGCGAGTACATCGACCTCTACTACGCGCACTTCGACGACGAGACGGTTCCGCTGGAGGAGACCGTCGCCGCGCTGTCCGGGCTCGTGGACGCGGGCAAGGTGCGCTACATCGGCATCTCCAACTACACGCCAGAGCGCGTGGAGGAGTGGTTCGCCATCACCGAGCGCGAGGGCCTGCACCGCGCCGTCGCGCTGCAGCCGCACTACAACCTCGTGGAGCGCGCGTACGAGCAGAACTACCGCCCGCTCGCCGAGCGCTACGACCTCGGCGTGATGCCGTACTTCGCGCTCGCCGCGGGCTTCCTCACCGGCAAGTACCGCGACGGCGTCACCGTGGACAGCGCCCGCGCCGGCGGCGCCGCCAAGTACCTCGACGACACCGGCCGCTCCGTGCTCGCCGCCCTCGACGAGGTGGCCGCAGCGCACTCGGCCTCCGTCGCGACCGTCGCCCTCGCCTGGCTCGCCGCGCAGCCGACGATCACCGCCCCGATCGCGAGCGCCCGCACGCTGGAGCAGCTGCCGGACCTGCTCGCCTCGGTCGAGCTGGAGCTCAGTGCCGACGAGCTGGACGCGCTCTCCGACGCCTCCCAGGCGGCGACCGCGGCCTGACCGGATCGCGCCGAGGGGGTGCTCCGATGGTACGGAGCACCCCCGCGGTGATGGTATCCTCGTACGGTTGCCAAAATCGTCCGGCGGGTGCCGGCGCTGGCTTCGCCCCCTTAGCTCATTGGTAGAGCACTTCCTTGGTAAGGAAGAGGTAGTGGGTCCGATTCCCACAGGGGGCTCCGTCTCCCCATCGCGACGAGGGAGACCCCGGCGGGGTAGCTCAGGTGGTTAGAGCACACGGATCATAATCGTGGGGTCGCGGGTTCGATTCCCGCCCTCGCTACATAGCTTGAAACAATGGGAACGGCGGCTGTGGAACAGCCGCCGTTTCGTCGTGTCAGGTCTCAGGGCATCTCTGACACTTGTGAATCATCGATCTCTGACACTTCGGCAGTGATTGGTCCTGACACTTCTGCGCTGTGGCGTGTCGCTCGTCGGGTTCCGGGTCGCGAAGCGCTGCCGAATAGGGTCGGTCCAGCGATGGCAGTGCGTCGACACGGCTGCGAAGGAGGCGTTTGGGGATATGAGCCAACAGTGGCGGTTGCGGCTGACCAGAGTTGCCCAGTTTGCGAACGCCCTGATTGAGGCCGTCTTGGGCAGTTTCCGCCGGTAATCGCCAGCGAATGCGGGTCCCTAGATCTTTGACGGATGAGCGGTGTTGACCCCGTTGATCCCCGTATCCGTCTCGCGATTGTTCAGTGGCCGCCAGACGCGCCGCGTGGTGCGGTGACGATGTTCTGCATCGAGCACGGGATCTCGTGGGAGACGTTCTATGGTGTGAGACCTCCCAGGGCCCGATCGCCGTGGTCAGCAAAGGCGTCGCAGCTCGTGGTGTTCCGCAGCGGCTGTTGTCGGATAACGGGTTGGCGTTGAACCCGTCCCGGCGGGGGATTTTGGGGCAGCTGGTCGGCCATCTGTGTTCGCTCGGGGTGGAGTCGATCGCGGGGAAGCCCTGTAAGCCGAACACAAGAGGGCGGTGTGAGACACATCCCAGCGACCGCGGCGATGCTCGCTGAAACCCCATGATGCGATTCCGAATTGACGCTGGGACCGCATCAGGGTCGCCCGCGTCGCCTCGGCCGGGATGAGTCGAAGGTCCTTCGATTCCGCCGGACCGGCCGGGGGGACCTTCGGCCCAGGTCGGGCGCCCCGGCACGGGGAGACTGGCGCAGAACACCCGTACGTCGAGCCAGAAGGAGCCGCCATGCGCGCCGCCGTCGTCACCCAGTTCCGTCAGCAGCTCACCGTCCAGGAGCGCCCCATCCCGGCCCCCGGTCCTGGCCAGGTGCTCGTTCGGCTGGAGACCTGCGGTCTCTGTCACACCGACATCCATGCCATCGACGGCGACTGGCCCGTCAAGCCGACGCTGCCGTTCGTCCCCGGTCATGAAGGGGTCGGGATCGTCGAGCGCCTCGGCGACGGCGTCGTGTCGCGCAGGCTCGGCCAGCGGGTGGCGCTGCCCTGGCTCGGCCACGCCTGCGGGGAGTGCCGCTACTGCGTCGACGGCCGGGAGAACCTGTGCGAGCAGCAGTACAACACCGGATACGCGGTGGACGGCGGCTATGCGGAGTACACCGTCGCGGACGCCCGCTTCGCGGTGCCCGTGCCGGACGATGTGTCGCCGCTGGACGCCGCGCCGCTGACCTGTGCCGGCGTCACGACGTACGCCGCCGTCAAAGCGGCCCGCGTCGTGCCGGGGGAGCGGGTCGCGATCTTCGGCATCGGCGGTCTGGGTCATCTGGCGGTCCAGTACGCCCGCCTGGTCGGCGCGCAGGTGGTGGCGGTGGACATCTCGGAGGAGAAACTGGACTTGGCGGTCGAGCTCGGCGCCGATCACGCCATCGACGCGCGCGACGTCGACCCGGCGGAGGTCATCCACCACCTCGGCGGAGCGGATGTCGCGATCGTGCTCGCCGTCGCGCCCCAGGTGTTCGACCAGGCGTTCCGCTCGCTCAACCGCGGCGGCCGGCTGGTGCTCGTCTCGCTGCCGGCGGACGGCTCGCTGACAGTCCCGGTGTTCGACACCGTGCTCAAGGGGATCTCGATCGTCGGGTCGATCGTCGGCACCCGTCAGGATCTCGCCGAGGTGTTCGCCCTGCACGCCGCCGGCCGCACAAGGGTCGTCGCGTCTCCGCGCGACATCCGCGACGTCAACCGGGCCCTGGCGAGTGTGCGGGCCGGCGAAGTCCCCGCCCGCCTGGTGTTCGTGTACGACGCCGGCCTGCCGGTCGAGCTCGACGAACGCGACGCCGCGGGGACTCCCGAGCTCGACTGAGCCGCGCGGCGGGACTTTCGCCCCTCGTCGGAGCGGGTCGCCGGCGTCAGTCTGAGCTCATGAACGCGAAGACCGGCACGCACACCACAGCGGACCTCAAGGTCCGGCATGACGTCCAATCGGAGCTCGGCTGGCTGCCCGGCCTCGACGACCCGGCGCGCATCGGCGTCGCGGTCGACGGTGGCGTCGTCACGCTCAGCGGCGAGGTCGGTTCGCTGAGCGAGCGCGGCGCCGCGGTGATGGCCGCGCAGCGGGTGGCCGGCGTGCTCGCCGTCAACGACGAACTGCACCTGCGCCCGATCTTCTCGGAGCCGTCCGGTCTCGAGCTGGCGAAGGCCGTCAACGACGTGCTGCGGTGGACCTCCGGCATCCCGGCCGACCGCCTGCACCTGGAGGTGCAGGGGCACACCGTGATCCTGAGTGGACTCGTCGACTGGAACTACCAGCGCACCGCCGCCGCGAAGGCGGTCCGCAGGATCGACGGCGTCCGCGCCGTCGACAACCGCATCCAGCTGTCCGGGCGCCCGGACGCCCCGGAGGTGGAGCATCGGGTGCGCGAGGCGATCATCCGCAACGCCGCACTGGATGCGCGCAACATCGTCGTCAGTGTCGACGGCACCGAGCTGACGCTGCGCGGCACCGTGCGCTCGTGGATCGAGAAGCACGAGGCCGAAACGACCGCGTGGTCGTCCCCGAACGTGACCCAGGTGCACAACGAACTGGTCGTGCATCTGAGCGACCGGTAGCCGCCGCCCGATCGATGCGCCGATCCGGCCCCGCCTCGCGCTAACTCGACGCCCCGGCGTCCGCCCCGCGATGCTCGACGTGCGCGTCGCTCCCGGGGAAGACGATCGTGGTCCGGTCGTCCTCCTCCCAGTGCACGACGTAGGGTGGCGCGCCGTCGGCGCCGTGCACCTCCTCGATGAGGCCCACCCGCGGGGGCGCCTCCAGTCGGTTGGACGCAATGACCAGGAAGTCCCCCGATTCCGCGTGCATTCGGCTCAGCTCCTTCGGCAGGGTGCAGGGCGGGTCTTCGCCCGCGTGGGTGACGCTACGCCTGGGCACGGGGGCCGCAGCGGGTCGAAGGTCCCCCGGGGCGGACGAAGTCCGGGGGTCTTTCGGCCCCCCGCACGGCTCCCGTTCCCGGCACAGTGGGATCGAAGGCGACCGGCCTGTCGCGGTCCGGGTCCGGACCGGGGGCCGGCGGTCACCGGCACGACCCGGACCCGCGGTTGAGGCGGGGTGGACGATCAGTGCCGGTGGCCGGCTCGCGCCAGCGACCGGGGGGTACGCGTGGCGCGAGCCCTCCGCCTCGCGAGCGGTCCTAGTCGGTCCAGAACCCCCGGTGCGGTTCCGCGGCCTCGTCCGCCAGGAGCGGGCCGACGACCGTGACGGGCCTGCTGCCGGCCGCGAACACCAGTCGGCACGGATGGCTCAGCGTCGGGATGTCGGGGTCGTCCCCGGTCAGAGCGCGGAGCCCGGATTCGGGGAGCCCGTAGACCACCGTGCCGATGCCGGACCAGTAGATCGCGCCGGCGCACATCGCACAGGGTTCGCAGGAGGTGACCAGCGTGTAGGCCCCGAGCTCGGCGGCGGGAAGGGTGCGGGCGGCCAGTCGCACCAGGCTGGTCTCCGCGTGATTGGTCACGTCGTTCCCGGTGTTGACCGTGTTCTCGGATTCGAGGGCGATCGCGCCGTCGGGACCGACGAGCACGGCGCCGAACGGGTGGTTGCCGTGCGCCCGCGCATCGGCGGAGAGCTGGATCGCGCGACGGAGGTGCTCCTCGACCGCCGGACTCGTCATGGGTCTCTCCTCGCTCTGGGTGCAGGCTAGCAGGGGAGGGCGCGTGCGGGGGGCCGGCCGCGTAGCCCCCCCCCCCCCGGCTCGCGGCGCCGCCCCGGCGGGCCGGGCGCGCCCCCGGGCGCCGGGGCGGGGGCCGCCGGGGGGGGGCCCCCGGCCGCGGGGGCCGGGGCGGTGGCGGAGCGCCGGCGGTAGAGGAAGGCGGTCAGCACGGCGCCGAAGGCGAAGAACGCCGCGCCCCACCAGTACGCCGTCGCGTAGCTGTGCACGGCCGCCTCGGCCGCGACGGCCGGGGGGGGCGGCAGGTGGGAGGCGAGGTAATCGGTCGCCGCGGTCGCCGCGAGCGTGTTCAGCAGGTCGGTGCCGATCGAGCCGCCGACCTGCTGGCTGGTGTTGTCCATGGCGGAGGCGACGCCCGCGTAGTGCCTGTC
>NZ_JBQCGZ010000104.1:0-10719 GCF_051955155.1 Leifsonia sp. | reverse complement strand
CCCGCGGCCCCCCGGCCGGGCGGCTCCCCCCCCGGGGCCGCCCCCCCCGGGGGGCCCCCCCCGGCGGGGCGGCCCCCCACGGCCGCGGTGTCCCTGTCGCTCGCCACGTAGACGACCGCGATCGACGCGAGCGGCTGGCCGTGCACGACGAGCGGCACCGCGACGGATGCGATGCCGGGGATGACCTCGTCGTGGCTCGTCGCGTAGCCGAGCCGGCGGGCGGTCGCCGCCTCGTCGCGCGGGTGCTCGTCCGGCAGCTCGCTCCACTGCTCCTCGGTGAGCGCGGACTGGATGGCGATTCCGGGCGCCCCGCTCGCCAGCGGGTGCCGGGTGCCGGGCCGCTGCGCCACGCTGGCGTGCGCGTTCGCCGGCTCGATGCTGACCAGGGTGACCACCTCGTGGCGGTCGAGCACGGCGAGGAAGGCGGTCATCGAGAGCTCGTTGGCGACGGCGCTCAGCTGGGGGAGCGCCGCCGACTGAAGGCTGCGCGACACCGAGCGGGCGAGCGTCGCCATCCGGGGGCCGAGCTGGGCCGCCCCTGCGGCGTTCCTGACGACGAGGCCATGGTCCTCCAGCGTGCGCAGGATGCGGTAGACGATCGAGCGGTGCACGCCGAGCGCTGCGGCGAGCTCCGCGATGGTCAGCGGGCGCTCGGCGTCGGCGAGCACCTCCAGCACGCGGATGCCGCGGGAGAGGGTCTGCGAGTGCGGCGCGGGCGCGTCGTCGCTGGGGGAGGCCATGCGCCCATTCTTTCAGCCCGCCGCGGCGACGAAGGCCCGCGAGAACGCCCAGCGCGTCTCCTGGACACCCGAGCACATGTACGCCGGGATGCCGGAGGCGCACGGCTGGTCCCGGGTCAGCTCCCACCAGGACAGCCCGGCGAGCCCGGCCGACCGGGCGAACCGGCCGACGGTGCCGGCGTCGGCGAGCGTGAAGACCTCGCCGGTGTCGTTCCTGCCGAGCATCGGGGTGATGGCGACCATCCCGAGCCGCTGGGCGTCCGTCCAGCCGGCGAACGCGGGGATGCCGGCGAGCTGGCCCGCGGTCGCGGTGGCCGCGGAGACGGCGGCCGTGCCCATCGCGGTGACGCCGGTCCCGTAGTCCATCGCCATGACGTTCACGGCCGAGAGGGTGACGCCGGCGGAGGTGAACTCGCGGACGGTGCGCAGGCCCGACGCGAGCAGGCCGGTGGGCATCACGGGCAGGGTGAGCGAGACCTGGAGCGGGTGTCCCGCCGCGGCGCGCTGCTTCTGCAAGGCGGCGACCGCGACGGCCCGGCGCAGGTTGGACGCGGAGTCGGAGACGTCGGCGCCCTCGATGTCGAAGTCGACGCGGTCCAGTCCGAAGCGGGAGACGACGGCGCTGTACGCGGCGAGCAGCTTCGCCGGGTCGGTGCAGACCCGCGCGAGCTCGTCGTTCGCCGCGCCGCCGAACGAGGCGACGACGCGGCCGCCGCGCGCCTGGAACGCGGAGACGATGCTCTGGAAGTCCTGCGAGCCTCCGATCGTGTACGCGGTGTAGCCGGCCCAGGTCGGCGAGCACGCGCTGGAGCGGTCGGCGACGATGAAGGCGGCGGTGACCGCATTGACGCCGGCGGAGGACGCGAAGGCGGACAGGTCGACGGTCGGCCACAGGCCCATGTCCACGTACGGGGCGATCAGCAGCGGGCCGGTCGATCCCGGCAGCGGTGCGGGATCCGGTGCCGGCGTCGGCGTCGGGGAGGGGGTCGGGGCCGGGCCGGTCGTGGAGCCGCCGATGCTGCACGGCAGGCTCGCGCCGATCACGCGGCAGCCCGTCGGCAGGAGGCCGGCGTCCGCGGCCTTGGCGGAGGTGAGGCCGAACGTGGCGGTCGCCCCGGGTGCGAGGGTCCTGGCGTAGCTCGGCGCGGCGACCGTGAAGCCGTCGGCGCTCGCCGCGGCGGTGCCGTCCCACAGGCTGACGACGCCGGCGGCGGTCGTGAAGCCGAGCTGCCAGGGCGAGAGGGAGGCGGTGGAGCGGTTGGTCAGGGTGACCGAGGACTGGAAGCCGGCCGTCCACTCGGAGGTGACGGTCCAGGCGACGTCGATGCCGCCGGGGGTGGGGGTGGGCGTCGGGGTGGGGGTTGGAGTCGGCGTCGGTGTCGGAGTGGGCGTCGGTGTCGGAGTGGGCGTCGGCGTCGGCGTGGGCGTGGGCGTGGCCGTCGGCGTCGGTGTCGGAGTGGGCGTCGGCGTCGACGTGGGCGTGGGCGTGGGAGTGGCCGTCGGCGTCGGCGTCGGCGTCGACGTCGGTGTCCCTCCCGCATCAACCGGTCCGCCGTTCACCGCGCACGGGATGCTCGTGCCGGCCGGGCCGCCGACGATCGTGCATCCCGTCGGAACGATCGCGGCCGTGCCCGCGCGCGTTGCGGTCAGGCCGAACGCGGCGCTCGCGGCCGGGGCCAGCGTCGTCGCCCACGACGGCGCGGCGACGGTCAGCGTGCCGGAGGCCGACGGGACCGCGGTCGCCGACCAGATGCTCACGAGCGTGTGCGGGAACGTGAACCGCAGCTGCCACGGCGCGAGCGTGGTGGTCGTTCCGTTGCGGACGGTCACCGCCGACTGGAAGCCCGTCGTCCACGCGTTCGACGTCGTCCAGGTGACATCGACCCGGGCGGGCGAGGACGCGGCGGTCGCGGCGACGGCGCCGCAGCCGAGCAGCAGGGCGACGACCGCGGCGAGGGCGACGGCGAGACGGGAGGCGGAGCGGGTCATCTGGTCCTCCTAGGCTTCTTGCCGGCGACTATCGGCCGGTTCGCCGCTCAGGTCAGGCGACCGACCTCGCGCTCGTGGTCCAGGTACGCGTCGAGCGTCGCCGAGCGGTGCCGCCTGGCGGCCGACTCGACCTCGGCGGCCGGCGCTCCGGTCTCGATCAGCCGCAGGATCTCGTCGTGCTCTGCCACCGACTCCTGCGCGCGGCCGGGGACGAAGTCGAACGTCGAGCTGCGCAGCGTGCCGAGCCGCGCCCACTCGGCGTTCACGAGCTCCACCAGCCGGCGGTTCGGGCAGGGCGCGTAGAGCGCCGCGTGGAACTCGTGGTTCAGCTCGGTGAAGGCGACGGGGTCGAAGTGGTCGAAGCTCTCGGCCATCCGGCGGTTGAGCTCGCGGGCGCGCGCGATGTCTGCGGGCGTGAGCGCGGGCGCTGCGAGCCCGGTCGCCGAGCCTTCCAAAATCGCGAGGGCCTGCATCGAGTAGCGGTACTGAGACTCGTCGACCATCGTGACGCGCGCGCCGATGTTGCGCTCGAAGGTGACGAGCCCTTCCGCCTCCAGCTGCCGCAGCGCCTCGCGCACGGGCACGACGCTCATGCCGAGGTCGGCGGCGAGGGAGCCGAGCACCAGGCGGTAGCCGGGGGAGTACTCGCGGCGGGCGATCCGGAGTTTGATCCAGTCGTAGGCGGCCTGGGATTTGCTCGGCGCGGGGTGTTCGGTGGACATCGAGGCGATCCTAGCGACCCGCGCCGTGCGCGTCGCGATGATGCGCTCCCGGAACATGCCGTTCGATATTCGAAATCGTATCATATACAATCAAGATGCTCCGAGCCTCAGCAGCTCGTCCGACGACGATGTCACCGAAGGAGAACCCCTCAATGAGCACACCAGAATCCTCGCGGCCGGTCTCATCCGCCGCGTTCACGCCGACCGGCAGCATTGCGGCCAGCACCGATCGCAAGCGGGTGGTCTTCGCCACCGTGGTCGGCACGACGGTCGAGTGGTACGACTTCTTCGTCTACGCCTCCGCCGCCGGCCTGGTCTTCGGCCAGCTGTTCTTCGAGCCCGCGGGGCCGCAGTTCGCCACCATCCTCTCGTTCCTGACGGTCGGGATCAGCTTCCTGTTCCGTCCGCTCGGTGCGTTCATCGCCGGACACCTCGGCGACAAGCACGGCCGCCGCCTCGTTCTCATGCTGACGCTCATCCTGATGGGCGTTGCGACCGCACTCGTCGGTCTGCTGCCGACGTACGCCGCGATCGGCATCGCCGCGCCGATCCTGCTCATCCTGCTGCGCATCCTGCAGGGCATCTCCGCGGGTGGCGAATGGGGAGGCGCGGTGCTGATGGCGGTCGAGCACGCGCCGACCGCCCGGCGCGGCCTGTTCGGGGTCGCTCCGCAGATCGGCGTCCCGCTCGGCCTGCTGCTCGCCTCCGGCACGATGGCGCTGATGGCTCTGATCGCCCCGGGCGACGCGTTCCTGGCGTGGGGCTGGCGCGTGCCGTTCCTGCTCTCGATCGTGCTCATCCTGATCGGCTACTACGTGCGCCGCCGGGTGGAGGAGTCTCCGGTGTTCGTCGAGATCGCCGAACGCAAGGAGCAGACCAGGACACCGATCGTGCAGCTGTTCCGCAAGCACGCGCTGCTGGTGGTGCTCGCCGCGCTGATCTTCGCGGGCAACAACGCCGTCGGCTACATGACCACGGGCGGCTACATCCAGAACTACGCGACCAACCCGGACGGCCCGATCGCGCTCGACCGCGGCCCGGTGCTGTGGGCGGTGGCGGGATCGGCCGTCACCTGGCTCGTCGCCACCTGGTTCGCGGGCTGGCTGAGCGACAGGATCGGCCGCCGCAGCACGTACATCGCGGGCTGGGTGCTGCAGCTGGTCGGCGTGTTCCTGCTGTTCCCGCTCGTGAACGCGGGGACGGTGTGGACGGTCTTCGCCGGCGTCGCCGTGCTGACCATCGGCCTCGGCTTCACGTACGGCCCGCAGGCCGCGTACTACGCGGAGCTGTTCCCGGCGTCCATCCGCTTCTCCGGCGTCTCGATCTCGTACGCGATCGGCGCGATCCTGGGCGGGGCGTTCGCGCCGACCATCGCGGCGGCGCTCGTCCAGGCGACGGGATCGACGTTCTCGGTCACGCTGTACCTGGCCGGGATGACCGTGATCGGGCTGATCGCCACGCTGCTGCTGCGCGATCGCTCCCGCATCCCGCTCGGACCCGACCACGAGGCGCAGCAGGCCGCATCCCCCATCGTCGGCTCCCGCGCCTGACCGGGCCCGCGAGGGGCACGTCGTTGTCGACTCTTCGCCTCGCAAGCGACAACGACGTGCCCCTCGCGGCTGGACGGGGGCGGCGCACGGTCAGGAGTTCACGCGGATGATCTCCTCCTGGTAGGGGGCGATCACGGCGCCGGAGATGCGCAGGTCGAGCACAAGGAAGGGGCGCTGGGCGGCGGGGCGGGCCGCCCACTCCGCGAGGGCGTCCAGGTCCTCGGGGGTGCGCACCACGACGCCCTCGGCGCCGAACGCACGGCCGAGGCCGGCGAAGTCCGCCTCGGGGATGCGCATCGGGCCCTGCGCGAGCCCCTTCAGCCCGTACAGGTTCACCTCGGCGCCGTAGGCGGCGTCGTTCCACACCACGCACAGGCCGCGGCCGCCGGCGACCCGGACCGCGGACTCCAGGTCGGCCAGGGCCATCAGGCCGCCGCCGTCGCCGGTGGTCAGCACGATGGTCGAGGACGGATGCGCGAGCGCGGCGCCGGCGACGCTCGGGAAGCCGAGCCCGATCGACTGGTACGCCGTGCCGACCATCAGCATCCGGTCGGGGGAGGCGACCGGCCAGTACATGTGCGCCCAGCCGATGACGTGCCCGCCGTCGGACACGACGACGCGGTCCTCCGGGAGCAGCTCGGCGATGCGCGCGGCTGCGGTCCGCGGGTCCAGGCGGCCGTCGGGGGCGAGGCCGTCGCCGCGCGGCCGCTCGCGCAGCGCTGCGACATCCAGCGACTCCCGCCAGCCGGACGGCGACGCCCCGAGCGCGGCGAGCTGGGCGAGCATCGCCTCCGCGACGACGCGCGCGTCCCCGCGCACGTACGCGCCGACGTGCGGGTGCGTCGCCGCGGGTGCGACATCCACCTGGATGACGCGGGTGCCCGGCGAGAACAGCTGTCCGAACCGCATCGTGAACTGATTGAGCGAGGCGCCGAAGACGACCGCGACGTCCGCCGAGCCGACCAGCCCCATCGCCCCCTCCGCGCCGAAGCCGCCGGTCACGCCGAGGTCGTACCTGCTGTCGGGGAACACGCCGCGACCGAGCGCGGTGGACGCGGTGACCGCTCCCGTCGCCGCGGCCAGCGCGCCGAGCGCGTCGCCGGCGCCGGCGAGCCAGGCGCCGCGGCCGGCCAGCAGGAACGGGCGCTCCGCCGTCGCGAGCGCCGCCGCGGCGTCGGCGACGCTGCCGAGCGCGAACGGGCCGGCGGGCTCCAGCGGGGCGGGCAGCGCCGGGGACGGTGCGGGCGGCACCGGTCCGGCGTCGCGTGTCGCGACGTCGTAGGGGATGGCGAGCACCGTCGGCACCCGATAGGTGAGCGCGTGCTCGACCGCGATCACGGTCGTCGCGGCCGCATCCGCCCGGCCGACGGTGTAGGTGCGCGCACCGACCGCGCTCGCCAGCGCGATCTGGTCGACGTCCCAGGGCCGGGGACCGGAGGTCGGCTCGTCGCCGACGACCAGGACCAGCGGGATGTGCGCCTGCACCGCCTCCGCCAGCGCGGTGAGCGTGTTGGTGAAGCCGGCGCCGTAGGTCGCGGTCGCTGCGGCGAGCCGGCCGGACGCCCGGTGATAGGCGTCGGCGGCAACGACGGCGCCGGCCTCGTGGCGCATCGCGGTGTACGGGACGGCGCCTTCGCGCTCGAGGGCGTCCAGGAAGTGGGCGTTGCCGTTGCCCATCACCCCGAACACCTGGTCGACGTGCTGGGCGAGGGTGGCGGCGACGTGGGCGGAGACGGAGGGCATGGCGAAGCCTTTCGAGACGGGAACGGACGTGGTGGTTTCCGTATGTGTCTCGCGCGCCGCATCCCAGCGGGCGGCTTCGTGCCCATTTTTCGAGCACCGGGCCGGTGGACCGGCCGGACCCCAGCAGTATACCGGCGTCGAAAACGCGGGATCCCGTTCGACGTGAGGGTGTAGGCAGAGAGCCACGACCTTCGAGGAGATGAACACGATGACGCAGTACCTGATCCTGATCAACGGCGACGAGGCCCGCTGGGCGGCGCAGAGCGCGGAGCAGCGCAGGAAGATCGACGACGGCCACCGCGGGTTCTGGGAGCGGGCCGGCGCGTCGGTCATCGCCTCCGGCGAGCTGGAGCCGTCGACGCAGGCGGTGACGCTGCGCACGGGCGCGGACGGCGCCCCGGTCCAGACCGACGGTCCGTTCGCCGAGGCCAAGGAGGTGATCGGCGGTTTCTATGTGATCGAGGCGCCGGATCGCGACCACGCCGTCGCGCTCGCCGCTGGACTCGCCGAGGCGCGCCAGGGTCACGGCGGTGTCGAGGTGCGGCCGCTGGTCGATCACGGCTGAATCCGCTCTGGCGCGCGGCCGCCCCGGCGAGGAGGATGCGCTCATGACGGATGCAGGGATCACCGGGGTCACGACCATCGCCATCCCGGTCGCCGACCAGGAGGCGGCGCTCGCGTTCTACCGCGACGCGCTCGGATTCGAGGTGCGCCTGGACGCACCGCTGCCGCAGGGCGGCCGCTGGATCATGCTGGCGCCGCCCGGCTCGCCGGTGTCGGTGTCGCTCGTGCCGCCCGGCGAGGGCGAGCGGGCCGGCATCGACACCGGCATCCGGTTCGAGGCGACGGACGCCGCGCGGACGCGCGAGGAGCTGGCCGGGCGCGGCGTGCAGGTGGGGGAGCTGCTGCAGTGGCCGGGCGTCCCGCCGATGTTCGAGGCGCGGGATGCGGACGGGAACCGGTTCGCGGTGATCCAGGGCGGCTGAACCGGCCCTCCGTTCCCCCGGAGGTCCGGGCGGTTGTCGCCGCGGTCGCCGAGCTGCGGACGCCGGTCAGTCGCGGGCCGGTGCGGGGCCCGTGCTGGCGCGGACGACGAGGCGGGTGGGCTGCACCGAGGAGCGGACGGGCTCCGGCCTGCCCTCGATCTCGGCGACGAGCAGCTCCACGGCGCGGCGGCCGGTGGCCTCGAACTCCTGGTGGATGGTCGTCAGCGGCGGCCAGAACGAGTCGGACTCCGCCATGTCGTCGAAGCCGACGACGCTGATGTCGTCCGGGACGCGCCGGCCGGCCTCGTGCAGGGCGCGCAGCACGCCGAGGGCCATCTGGTCGTTCGCCGCGAAGACGGCGGTGATCTCCGGGCGGCCCGCGATCTCGCGGCCGTGCCGGTACCCGGCGGCGGTCGACCAATCGCCCCGGAACACCTCGGGCGCCTCGGCGCCGGCCGCGGCGAGCGTCTCGCGCCAGGCCTGCTCGCGGCGGGCGGCGGAGTAGGAGTCCGCGGGGCCGGAGATGTGCCACACCGTGCGGTGGCCGAGCGAGAGCAGGTGCTCTGTCGCCTGCCGGGCACCCTCCGCCTGGTCGGTGTCCACCTGCGGGTAGTCTGGCCGCTCGGTGGAGTCGATGACGACCACCGAGAGCCCGGGCGGCAGCTCCACGTCGGCACGGTCGACGATGTGCGCCTCGATCACGATGATGATGCCGTCGACGGCCTGCTCCAGCAGGCGCGTGAACGCGATGCTCACATCCTGCTGGGTCGGGTGCTCGACGGGGACGACGGTGATCGAGTAGCCGGCGGTCGCCGCCGAGCCGGCGATCGCGTCCAGCGTGCGCATGTTGCCGTACGAGGACAGCGTGAACATCACGACGCCGATGTTGCGGAACCGCCCGGACCGCAGTGCCCTGGCGGCGCGGTTCGGCCGGTAGCCGAGCGCCTGCATGGACGCCAGGACGCGGTCGCGGGTGGCCGCCTCCACGTTGGTGAGGCCGTTCGCGACCCGGGAGACCGTCTGCGTCGACACCCCGGCGTGGGCGGCGACGTCGCCGAGCGACGGCCCGCGCTTGCGGCTGGGCCGCTGGGCGGGAGCGGGGTCGGCGATCTCGGTCATAACTCCCCATTCTGGTGATCCGACGCGGGACTTGCGTCATGTTGACGTCAACATGTTAGAGTACGGCAGCAGATGTTGACGTAAACATCGCCCGCACCACTGCACCACCGCACCACCGCACCACCCGAGAACCGAGGAAGGCAATGACGACGACGTCCATCACGCCGGCGGCCGCGCCGGTCACGAAACCGCAGCGGCGCCGCGGCAAGCGCTCGCGCCGCGACTGGCGAGGCTGGGCCTTCGTCGCACCGTTCATGGTGGTCTTCGCCCTGATGATCGTCGCGCCGGTCGTCTACGCGATCTACCTCAGCCTGTTCCGGCAGCAGCTCATCGGCGGCAACGCCTTCGTCGGCCTCGGCAACTACGTCGCCGTCCTGCAGGACGCCAAGTTCTGGGAGTCGCTCGGCCGGGTCGCCCTCTTCCTGCTCGTGCAGGTGCCGATCATGCTGGTGCTCTCGCTCACCGCCGCGCTCGCCCTGGACAGCGCCCGGCTGCACGGCGCCGGCTTCTTCCGCATCGCGCTGTTCCTGCCCTACGCGGTGCCCGGCGTCGTCGCGGCGCTCATCTGGGGCTTCATCTACGGCGACCAGTTCGGGCTCACCGCGAGCGTCAACCAGCTGCTCGGCACCCACCTCGCCCCGCTCAGCGGCCAGTGGATCCTCGCCTCCATCGGCAACATCGTCACCTGGGAGTTCCTGGGCTACAACATGCTGATCTTCTACGCCGCGCTGCGCGTCATCCCCGGCGAGCTGTACGAGGCGGCGGAGATCGACGGCGCCGGCGCGTTCCGCGCGGTGTTCAGCATCAAGATCCCCGCGGTCCGCGGCGCGATCGTGATCGCCACGATCTTCTCGATCATCGGCAGCTTCCAGCTCTTCAACGAGCCGAACCTGCTCAAGCAGCTGGCGCCGAACGCGATCAGCAGCTACTTCACCCCGAACATGTACGCCTACAACCTCTCGTTCGCCGGGCAGCAGTTCAACTACGCCGCGACGGTCGCGATCGTGATGGGAGTGGTCACCGCGGTGATCGCCTACGTGGTCCAGCTCCGCGGCTCCAGGAAGGAGATGCGCTGATGGCCGCCGTCACCGACGTCAGGACCCGCCGCGCCACCCGACGTGCCGCCGCCCGCTCCGAGCTCGCGCCCTCGCGCCGCATCCGCAAGTCGCCCGTCCTCACGGTCGTCATGGTGCTCTTCGTCATCTACTCGTTCGTGCCGCTGATCTGGCTGATCGTGAACGCGACGAAGAGCCAGCCCGACCTCTACAGCTCGTTCGGGCTCTGGTTCGGCAAGGACTTCAATCTGGTCCAGAACGTCATCGACCTGTTCAGCTACCGCGGCGGCATCTTCCTGCAGTGGCTCGGCAACACCCTGCTCTACGTCGTCGTCGGCGCCGGCGGGGCCACCCTGCTGGCGACCGTCGCCGGCTACGGCATGGCGAAGTACGACTTCCCCGGCAAGCGCGCGGTGTTCGCCGTCGTGCTCGGCGCCATCGCGGTGCCGGGGACCGCGCTCGCGGTGCCGACCTTCCTGCTGTTCAGCCAGGCCGGGCTCACCAACACGCCGTGGGCGGTCATCCTGCCGTCGCTGATCAGCCCGTTCGGCTTCTACCTGATCTGGACGTACGCCAGCGAGGCCATCCCCACCGAGCTGCTGGAGGCCGCGCGGATGGACGGCGCGGGCGAGTTCCGCACCTTCTTCACAATCTCGCTGCGGCTGCTCGCGCCCGGCATCGTCACGGTCGCGCTGTTCGCGATCGTCGCCACCTGGAACAACTACTTCCTGCCGCTCATCATGCTGAGCGATCCGACCTGGTACCCCCTCACGGTCGGCCTCAGCCAGTGGAGCGCGCAGGCGACGGGGGTCGGC
>NZ_JBQCGZ010000103.1:0-12416 GCF_051955155.1 Leifsonia sp. | reverse complement strand
GGTGGCGGCGCTGGCGTCCGGTCGAGTCGTGCAGCGTGTGTGCGCGGTTGAGCAGCCACTGCTGCCGCGCCTCCCAGGGGGCGAGGTCGTCCTCGAAGCGGGCGCCCGCCGTCTCCCAGCGCGGCCGGCCGGCCGGGAAGTCCCCCGCCAGCACCCAATCGGCGAACGGCTCGGCGACGACCGGCACGCTGTCGGACCAGCCGGTCGCGGCGGCGACGAGGTCCCGGTCGCGCGGGTCGAGGCGTGGCGTGATGCGGTCGACCGAGGTCGAGACGAAGGACGCGCCCTGCGGAAGCCACGCGGCGAGCGCCGGGTCGACCTGCTCCGCGAGCCCGGTCAGCGCCGCGCGCACGAGGCCGCCGTTGGCGGGCAGGTTGTCGCACGGGACGATCGCCACGGGCGGCGCGTCCAGAAGACGGCGGGCGCGAAGCCCCAGGAGCAGTCGTGCGAGCGCGGTCCGCGGCGCCGTGGCGGGGATCGTGCCGCCGTCGGCGACGAGGCCGCGGAGCAGGAGCAGGTCGGACGCGACGGCCGGATCGTCGACGTCGGGCTCGCCGGCGGAGGTCAGCCGATAGCCCGCCTCGGTGACGGTCAGCGTGACCACGGCGACCGCCGGCGCGGAGATCGTGCGCACGAACCGTGTCGCATCGTCGCCGGGCCACGCCTCGACGATGCTCCCGACCGTCTCGTATCGGTCGCCCTGCGTGTCGCGCACGACCAGGGTGTACACGCCCTCCTGCGCCCGGAGCGCCCTGGCGGCATCCGGCGTCCGCCCGGTGAAGGCGGCGATCCCCCACTCGGAGGAGTCCTCGGCGTGCGCGGTGTACCAGGCCTGATGGGAACGGTGGAAGGCGCCGAGGCCGAGATGCACGATCCGCACCGGAGGCACGGGGGCCGGCCGGTCGAGGGCGACCCTGTTCAGCACCGGTGCGGTCGCCGCGTTCGCGGGCTCCCGGGCGATCACAGCTTGAACACCCGCCGCGCCTGGGCGCCCGCCAGCTCGTCCGCGATCCGCTCGGCCATCGCGAGAGCGATCCGGCCCTCGGCGACGTAGCGCGCCAGGAAGGACGCGTCCGCACGGCGGGCCGTGTCGTGCCGCGCCGGGATCGAGAGGAACGCCCGGGTGTCGTCGACGAAACCCGACCCGCGGAAGAACCCGGCGGTCTCCGTCACGGCCGACCGGAACCGCCCGATCGCGTCGGGAGCATCGAGGAACCACCACGGCGCTCCGATGTAGACACTGCGGTAGAAGCCCGCGAGGGGCGCGATCTCGCGCGAGTACACCGTCTCGTCCACGGCGAACAGCACGAGATGGAAGCCGTCCGCGTTGCCGAAACGCTCCAGCAGCGGCCGCAGGCCGTGGACGAAGTCGGTCGTCACCGGGATGTCGTGGCCGGTATCCGGTCCGAAGCGCTCGAACGTCGGGGTGCTGTGGTTCCGCAGCACGCCGGCGTGAACGGTCATCACCAGGCCGTCGTCGACGCTCATCCGCGCCATCTGCAGGAGCATGTGGCCGCGCAGGATGCGCCGCTCGTCCGCGGTCGCGCGTCCGGCGAGCGCGGCAGCGAACAGGCGCTGCGCGTCCGCGGGCGAGAGGTCGAACGCCACCGGCTCCTCGACGCCGTGATCGGCCGATACGGCGCCGTGATCGATGAAATGCCTGCGCCGCTCCTCCAGAGCCGCACGATAGCCGGCGAAGGTGGCCGGCTGCCCGGTGACGCCGAGCAGGCGCTCGACGTCGCCGCGGTATCCGGGCGCATCGGGATCGAGGTAGCGGTCCGGCCGGAAGGTCGGGACGACGCGGCCGGTCAGTCCGGAGTCGCGCAGCCGGCCGTGGGCCGCCAGGTCGTCGAGCGGGTCGTCCGTGGTCGCGAGCACCTCGATCCCGAAGCGCTCGAACAGCGCACGCGGCCGGTACTCCGGCTCCGTGAGGCGCGCGGCGATCTCGTCGTAGATCAGGTCGGCCGTCGACGGGCTCAGTTCCTCCTCGATGCCGAGGACGGAGGTGAGCTCCTCCTCCAGCCAGTACCCGGAGGCGGTGCCGGAGAAGAGGTGCCAGTTCTCGGCAAGCACGCGCCACACCGCGCGAGGGTCGGCGCGACGCCCGACCCCGAGGTCCCCGAGGTCGACTCCGCCGGCGTGCAGCAGGCGCGTCACGTAGTGATCGTGGGTGACCAGGAGCTCGGCCGGGTCCCCGAACGGGCGGTCATCGGCCAGCCACTCGACGGGCACGTGACCGTGCGGCGAGACGATCGGCGCCCCGGCCACGCGCCGATACAGATCGCGAGCGATGTCGCGCGTCCGGGGATCGGAGGGGAGGAGGCGATCGGGGTCGCGGCGTCGCGGCTGGAGCATGTCTTCAGTCTCCCCGCGCGAGCACCGTCTTGTCAACCGATTGCCAAACGCCGACCACACCGCATTCCGTGAGTATCCACGGTCGGTCGATAGACTGTGCCAACCGTTTGCCGGACCCGGCATGCAGCGGGTGGAGGGAACCATGAGCGAGCCAGAGACCAGCAGCCCGCCCCGCGCGCACTCGCGGAGACCGCCGGCGACGATCTACGACGTCGCCAAGGCGAGCGGCGTCAGCCCGTCGACCGTCTCCAGGGCTCTCAACAAACCAGGTCGCCTCAAGGAGGCCACCGAACGACGCATCCGCGACGTCGCGGAGGAGCTCGGCTACCGCATCAACCCGATGGCCCGCGCGCTCCCGACCGGCAAGACCGGCACCCTCGCGCTGCTGGTCTCCGACATCACGAACCCGGTCTACTTCGACGTCGTCCGCGGAGCCGAGCGAGTGGCGACGGCCAACGGCCAGACCCTGGTCTTCGCCGAGTCGCAGGAGTCGCCGGAGCTGGAACTCGCGACGGCGCAGCGACTGCAGACGTCGGTCGACGGACTCTTCCTGGTCGCCTCGCGGCTGAGCGACGACCAGATCCGCGACCTGGCCGCCATGAAGCCGCTGATCGTGGCCAACCGCCAGGTCGACGGCGTCCCGGACGTCATCCCCGACCCGCGACCGGGCATCACGGCCGCCCTGGATCAACTGCACCTGTTCGGCCACCGGCGGATCGCGTACCTCGCCGGCCCCGGCGCGTCCTGGATGAACGACGTGCGCTGGCGGACCCTGTTCCAGTTCGCGATCGACCGGCAGATGTCGATCGTCGAGATCCCGTCGACGGCCCCGACGCGCGAGGGCGGCGCCGAGGCGCTGCCCCGGCTGCTCGCGGCCGACGTGAGCGCCGTCTTCGCCTACAACGACCTGATCGCCCTCGGTCTGCTCCGGGCGGCGCGCGAGCGGGGACTCGACATCCCGCGGGAGCTCAGCATCGTCGGCTTCGACGACATCTTCGGAGCCGACCTGCCGACGCCGGCGCTCAGCACGATCAAGAGCCCGCTGCGCGAGGTCGGGGAGGCGGCCATCCACCGGCTCCAGATCGAGATCGCCGGGATCGAGGAGAAGCACGAACCGCGCCTTCCCACCACCTACGTGAGCCGGGAATCGGTCGCGGACCTGCGCTGACCGCCTGCGCAGACTCCGCGCCAGGCAGCTACCCGGCGTGGCCGTCGACGAACCGCGATGCGACGCTCTCCTGAAGAGCGGCGTCCGGGATCAGGGGCGGGATGTCGGGGTCGTCCGGCAGCCGGATCACCGCCATCACGCGGATGTCCCGCGACGAGGCCCCGACCTCGATCCGGAAGTCGCCGCCCTCCCGGCGCCACAGGCCGGTTCGTCCGTCGTGGCGCGCGGCCGCCGAGTCCCAGTAGGCGAAGTCGCGGCTCTGCAGGTCGAACGAGACCCATGCCGACGCGCCCGGCTCGAGGCGCACCTTCTCGAACCCTCGCAGCTCCCGCACCGGCCGGTGCACCTCTGCATCCGGGTCGCCCACGTACAGCTGGACGATCTCCGCTCCGGCACGCTCACCGGTGTTGGTCACCGTGAGCGCCACCCGGACGCGCCCGGCCGAGGCGTCGATGACGTCCACGTCCAGGTCGGCGTAGGCGAACGTCGTGTACGACAGCCCGTGACCGAAGGGATAGCGCACCGCTCGGTGCAGCGCGTCGTACCAGCGGTAGCCGATGAAGACGCCCTCGCCGTAGAGCACGGTCCCGCGTTCGCCGATCCAGTTCGGGAAGCCGGGAGTGTCCTCCACCGCGCAGGGGAACGTCTCGGCGAGCCTGCCGGACGGGTTGGCTCGACCGAACAGGACCTCCGCGACGGCGTGGCCCGTCCCCTGTCCACTGAGCCAGGCCTCGACGATGCCGTCCACGCGGTCGTGCCACGGGTCCATCGACACCGGCGACCCATTGGAGAGCACGACGGTCAGCGAGGCGCCCGTGCGCTCCCGCACGTCCGCCAGGCGCGTGATCAGAGCGACCTGGTCGGCGGGCAGATCGAGCGTCTCCCTGTCGTTCGCCTCCTGCTCGGAGGAGAGCGGAAGACCGGCGAAGACGACGATCGCCTGCGCGGTCTCGGCCACGGCCGCGGCCTCGTCGATCAGCCGCCGCGCGGTCTGCGACAGCGGCCCGCGGCCCACGCGCTGCACCGCCTCGGCCAGCTGGAGCTCTTTCGCGAGCGTCGCCGACCGACGCGCAACCGCGGGCCTCTCCGCATCGTATGTGAGACCGTGAGCGGCGAGGATTCCGAGATTGTCGTCCTGGTAGGCGTTCTTCGTCGCATAGACGTAGCCAGGGGCGTGCAGCACACGGTCCCCCGCGATCCGGCGGATCGCCTCCAGGGGGACGTCCACGACCGTCGGGTCGACGCCGGAGGAACCCCCGCCCTGGATGCGCGCGTTCACCGCGAACGCGCCGATCACGGCGATCGTCGAGGTGCCGGCTTCGTCCAGAGGCAGCACCGGAGCCGACGTCGATCCGGCGCGCTCGTTGCGCAGCAGGGTGATGCACGCGGCGGCGGCCTCGCGGGCGAGAGCGTGGTGACGATCCGCGTGCAGGAGCTCGAGCTGCTCGGAGCTGAGCCGATCGCCGGCGCGGTGGCCGCGGTCCATGACGGCGCCGTTCACGGCACCGGGGCCAGGGTACGCGCGCGCGACCAGCCGCAGCACCCGGCGGGCCGCTTCGTCGACGACGGACTCCTCCAGTTCTCCCGCGCGGACGGCCGCGACGATGTCCGCGTCCGTCGATCCTCCCGTGCCCGGCATCTCGAGGTCGAGCCCTGCCCGGACGGCGGCGACCCTGTCGTGCACAGCGTTCCAGTCGGAGACGACGGCGCCCGAGTAGCCCCAGTCCTCCCGCAGCACCTCGGTCAGGAGCCACCGGTTCTGCGAGGCGTGAACGCCGAGCAGCCGGTTGTAGGAGCACATCACCGTCCACGGGTCCGCCAGCCGGACGACGCGCTCGAACGCCGACAGGTAGGTCTCCCGCAGCGTCCGCTCGTCGGCGACGACGGAGATCCTGGTCCGCTCGATCTCCTGGTTGTTCGCCGCGAAGTGCTTGAGCGACGTGCCGACACCGGTGGACTGCACGCCGCGGACGTAGGCGGCCCCGAGCTCACCCGCCTGCAACGGATCCTCCGAGAAGTACTCGAAGTTGCGCCCGCACAGCGGCGACCGCTTCATGTTGACGCCGGGGCCGAGCACGACCTGCACCCCCTCTGCACGCGCCTCCTCGCCGATCGCGACGCCGACGCGGCGCACGAGTTCTCGGTCCCATGAGGCGCCGAGCGCGGATGCCGTCGGGAAGCCCGTGGCCGGAACCCAGACCATGTCGACGCCCGTCTCCTTGCGCAGACCGTGCGGGCCGTCGCCCAGCTCGATCGCCGGCACCGGCGCTGGCAGCCCCGGCCGGTCGATCTCCTGAGTGAACCAGTCGTCCACGCCGGAGAGGAGGGAGGCCTTCTCCTGAAGAGTGAGCGCGGCAAGAGTCGCCTCGACGTCGAACGGAGGGGTGTGCATGCGGATTCCTTCTGGACGTGGCGGAGGGGGAAGTTCGGCTCAGAGCGCAGTCTGCGGTTGCGCCGCTGCGCTGCGATCCACGAGGAACCGGGCGGAAGCGCACTCGCTCAGGATGGTGGCAGGCCACTCGGGCTCGTAGGCATCCGCCGCCGCGAGCCGGGCGACGGTGGTCTGCTTGTGCTCTCCGGTCACGACCATGATCACCGAGCGGGAGAGCTCTCGGATGGTCCGGATCCCCACCGTGACCCCGTATCGCGGTGCCGCGTCGATGCTGCCGAGCGTCGGGAAGGTCCCGAGGTTGTCGCGGCGGGTCTCCTCGCCGAGCGCGACCACCCGCGTGACGGTGTCGGCAGCGGCCCCGACCGGGTTGAGGGCGACGTGACCGTCGGACGCCCCGGAAGCCAGGAGGAAGATGTCGATCCCTCCGGCTTCTTCGAGGGTGCGGTCGTAATCGCCGTCGGGAGCCTGCGGATCCGGATACCAGAGATTCCGCTCGGGGATCCGGTGACCCGGCCGCGCGACCGCGTTCAGCCGGTCGACGATGTCGCGGCGGCCGAAGCCGACGCAACTGTGCGCGAGCGCCGGGTCGACCGGATGGAAACCGTCCTCGCCCTGCTCCACGTACTCGTCCATGAGCGCGATGACGACACGGCTGAGGTCGAGATCCCGTTCGGCGACGATGACGGCCAGCTGCTCGTAGGTCGGAACGGGGCTGCGTCCGGTCGGACAGCCCAGGATGAACGTCCGGCCCACGGCATGTGCCAGCTCGATCGCATCGGCGATCTGGACGGCTGCCGCCCTGCCGACGTCGTCGGGGGTGTCGAGGATTTCGGGCGCGATGCGCATCGGGACTCCTTGTCTGGAATGAGGCGTCGAGCGAGCGAGGAGGCGGGCTCCTGTCACTCCTTGATCGCGCCGTTGAGCACGCCGCTGATGAAGTGGCGCTGGAAGAACGCGTAGAGGATGAGCACGGGGACCGCGACGATCAGTGACCCGGCCGCCAGGAGGTTGACGTCGAGCGTGTTCTTCCCCTGGAACACGCCGAGGGCGAGCGTCGCCGGCTGGATCGCGGGGTCGGCGATGAACACCAGCGAGAGGAAGAAGTCGTTCCAGGTCCACATGAACGACAGCAGCGCCAGGGTGAGGACCGCAGGGCGGGAGATCGGCAGCAGGATCTGCCAGAGAATCCGCCAGCTGCGAGCGCCGTCCATCTCTGCGGCCTCGATGAGGGACAGGGGCACCGCCCGGAACGTCGCGCGCATCCAGAACGCACCGAACGGCACTCCCATGCCGATCTGGATGACGATCAGCCCGAGCCACGAGTTCGTCAGGCCGATCGCCTGGAAGGTGTAGTACAGCGGGATGATGAAGACCTCGGCCGAGATCATCAGACCGAACAGGATCAGCGGGAACAGCACCTTCTGCCCGGCGACGCCGAGGACCCCGAAGGCGAAGCCGGACAGGATGGCGAGCACGGTCTGACCGACCACGGCGCCGATCGTGATGACCGCCGACGCCAGCATCGCTGGGCCGAAGCCGCCCGCGTTCCAGGCGGTGACGAAGTTGTCGAAGTGCGGCTGCAGGAGGTCGAGCTGTCCGCTGCGGTTCGGACTCAGGGCCGTGAAGAGGAACCAGACGACCGGGAACAGGACGAACACCGACACCAGGAGCAGGACCGAGTGGTTCAGCACGCGTTCGGCACGGGAGATCATGCGTTCTTCTCCTCGGAGAGTCGGGTGATCACGACGGCGACCAGCAGGCAGACGACGGCGAGGATGATGCCGATGGCCGCGGCCATCCCGACATCGGGGTTGAGGAACGCCTTGCGGTAGAGCAGCAGGGCGGGCGTGGTCGTGGAGGACCCGGGGCCGCCCTGCGTCGTCACCCACACGAGGTCGAAAGCGCGGAGGGCACCGGTGACCGTCAGGGTCAGGGCGACCGCCACCTGTCCCTTGAGGCTCGGGAGGGTGATGGAGAAGAACTCGCGGATCGGGCCGGCGCCGTCGATGCGCGCCTGCTCGAACAGCTCGTTCGGAACGGCTGCGACCCCCGCGACGAAGAGGACCATGCACAGTCCCATCGCCGTCCAGGTGCCGATCACACCGAGGGCGGGGAGCGCCCAGGTGAAGTCGCCCAGCCAGTTCTTGGCGAGATCGCCGAGACCGACGGCGCGCAGTGCCGAGTTGAGGGGGCCGTCCGGCCCGTAGATGCGCTTCCAGATGACGGCGACCACGACGCTGGTCAGCACCTGAGGAAGGAACAGCAGCCAGCGGTAGACGCCGCTCCCCGTCATCTTGCCACGCCCGAGGAGCGCCGCCGAAAGCAAGCCGAGGGCGATCGGGATCAGGGCGAAGAAGATGACGAGGATCAGGACATGCCCCAGGGATTCCAGGAGCTCGGGATCGGTGAAGAACGACACGTAGTTGTCGACCCCGACCCACCGGGCCGCGCTGACCCCGTCCCAGCTGTAGAAGGAGTAGTTGAGGCTCTGCAGGATCGGCACGAGCACCACGAACCCGTAGAAGAGCAGCGCAGGGGCGGCGAACGCCAGGCCGAGCCAGCGCCGCCGGCGCACGCGCGGGGTGAGGGACCGGACACGTGCCGACCGCATCCGCGCGGCGGGTGCGGCGGCCGGGACCTCCGGCCGCCGCACTAGTTCGGACGAGGACATCGTCGATCAGCCCTTCGCCCGCTGGGCCTGGAACGTGTCGTAGTCCTTCTGCCCCGCCTCGGCGAGCTGCTTCGGGGTCACCTGACCGGCGTAGAGCTGTTGCAGCTGACCGCCGATCGTGTCGAGCATCGTCGGGGTCGACCAGTCGAAGTACGGCGTGTAGCCGTTGCTCGTGTCGAGCGCCTGCTGAGCCGCGATCTCGCTCGCGAGCTCAGGGTTGCCCGACGGGACGTTCAGGTCGGAGTGCAGCAGCGGGAGGAACCCGTGGTCCACGGCCTCCTGCGCGGAGGTGGAGCTCGCCATGAAGTCCAGGAACGCTGCAGCCGCGTCAGGGTTCTTCGACTTGGCCGAGATCGCCAGGTTCGCGGCCGAGGCGCCCGTGCCGACGACACTGTCCCCGTGCGCCTGCGGCAGCTGCACGTAGCCGAACGTCTGCTTCTGCGCATCCGAGAAGGCAAGCGAACCGGTGTACTCGAAACGGAACGCCGCCTTGCCGGAGAGGAACTCGTTCTGGGCGTCCGCATACTGGATGCCGGCGTAGTTGGGCGTGAACCAGCCGGCATCCGCCCACTTCTTCACGTCGGTAGCAGCCTGCACGATGCCCGTCTCGGTGATCGAGACGGAACCCGTCGAGTAGACGAAGTCGCCGATCTTGTCCGCGTCGGCGTACAGGTTCTGAAGCGCGAAGAGGATAGACGTCGACGAGCCCTTGTCGACCGACCCGTACGCGATCGGGACCTGGCCCGCCGCCTTCACCGCGGCCGCGTCCTTCTCGAAGTCGGTAAGGGTCTTCGGCACGGCGAGACCCAGCTTGTCGAGGATCTCCTTGTTGTAGTAGAGCCCGATGAGCGAGGAGCGCGCGGCGGGAGTGGCGTACAGCGAGCCGGCGCCCATCTGCTTCCCGTCGGAGGTGAACTCCGTCTGCCGGGCGATCGTGTCGGGGAACTCCTTGTCCCAGCCGTAGAGCTTGGAGTAGGCGTCGAGGTTGAGGATGCGCCCGCCCTTCGCGAGCGTGCCCATCGCCTGCCAGCCGTTGTTGACGAGCGCGATGTCCGGTCCGTTCGGGTCGGCGAGCCGAAGTCCGACGGTGTTGTTGACCTGCCCCCAGTCCTGGGTGGTCCGCTTGATCGTGATGTTCGGGTGCTTCTTCTCGAAGGCCGAGACGACCGAATCCATCCACTTGCCCTCGTCGTTCTGCCAGAAGTCGAGGATCTTGAGGGTGACGTCCTTGCCGGAGACGTCTTTGGACACCGGGCGGGACGATGCATCCGCCGCGGTAGATCCACCCGGTGCGCACGCCGACAGGCCCACGGCCAGTCCTGCCGCCAGAGCAACTGCTCCGACGATGTGACGCTTCTTCATGCGAGTCTCCCTTAACCCGTTCCGTGTGATCGCGCCGCTCTTGGGCGCGGGAGCAACGCTATTCTTAAGCAGCTCAGTTAGTCCACTTTGCGACGAATTAACAACCATCTGCACAACTGGTCCGGCGAAAGCGCGCTTCGTTCGTCACGGATTGTGCCCGTTATCACCAGACCAGTCACCCATTCGGTTCTAAATCGCCTCCGAACTGGCATAACTGGGCCGCGATTGACTAGCGTGAACTCGGCTGCCGCCGGCGGCCGCTCCTGCCGGAACGAACACGAGGAAGTAGCAGATGGCTCAGGTGGTCGGAATCGACGTCGGCGGAACCAAGACGCATGTCGTCGCCGATGCGAGCGACCCGTCGGACGCGCGCTCGGCGCGCGCGGAGATCGTGGTCCCTTCCGCCGCCTGGCGCGACGGTCTCGGCGATTTCGCCGCGGATGCCCGCGGGCTGACCGAGCTGCTCGTCTCGAACTTCGGCAGGGGAATCTTCACGGCGGCGATCGCGGTCGGCGCACACGGCTGCGAGAACACGCAGCAGTGCCTGACCCTCCAGCTGGCCATCTCCGAGTATGTGAGCGGCCCCGTCCTGGTGGTCAACGACTCGGAGCTCATCGCGCCGGCCGCTGGCGCGCGACGGGCGATCGGCGTGGTCGTCGGCACCGGCTCGATCGCGACAGCCAGGGACGCGCGCGGGGAGCTGGTCACATCGGGAGGCTGGGGCTGGCTGCTCGGCGACGAGGGCAGTGCGGCCGGGCTCGTCCGCGAGGCCACGCGCGCCGTCCTCGGCGACCTGGACCGCGGGAACGCTGTCGACTCGCTGGGCCGGCGCCTGTACGCGGCCTTCGGCGTCGCGAACGGCGACGAGCTGGCGCTCGCCGTCACGGATTCCGGCTCCGCCGAGGCGTGGGGACGCGCCGCCCCCGAGGTGTTCGCCGCGGCGGAAGACGGCTCGCTGCTCGCGCTCGACGTGATCACCGAGGCAGGCACGCGTCTGGCCGGGTCGGTCGGGCGGCTGCTCGCCCGCGGGATCGACGCGGACACGGTGGTGGCAGGCGGCTCCGTCATCGAACGGCAGCCCCTGCTCCAGGAGGCGTTCCGGACGGCCCTCGCCCACGGCTCCCCCGCGCTGCCGCTGACCATCCTCGACCGACCGCCCGTGCACGGCGCCGTCTCGCTCGCGCGACGGCTCGCCAGCGCGGCCGGAGAATGACCCCACCAAGAACGGAGAGATCCAGCACATGAAAGTCACCCTCATCGGCGCGGGCAGCCGCGAGTTCGCCGGCACCATCATCCGCGATCTGCTCCTCAGCGAGCCGATCGCCGCGAAGGGGCTGGACATCGCGCTGATGGACATCGCCGCCGGACCACTCGCGGAGATGGAGGAGTACGCGCGCGCGGTCATCGGGCAGCTCGGCCACTCCGCGACCGTCTCCTCGACCACCGATCTCGACGCCGCCGTGACCGGCGCCGACTTCGTCGTCACCGCCATCGAAGTAAACCGCTACCACTACTGGTCGCAGGACTTCACGGTGCCGCGGAAGTACGGCTTCCGTCAGGTCTACGGAGAGAACGGCGGCCCCGGCGGGCTGTTCCACGCGCTGCGGCAGTTCGGCCCGCTGCTGGAGATCGCCCGCGCGATCGAACGGCTCGCACCCGACGCCCTGTTCATCAACTTCTCGAATCCCGAGCACAAGGTCTGCGAGGCCATCACCCGGCTGACCGACGTGAAGGTCGTCGGCCTCTGCCACGGCTACTTCCAGGGCGCCCGCCAGGTCTCGGCCCTGCTCGAACGGCCGCTCGACGAGCTGGATCTCGCCGCGGCCGGCATCAACCACTTCACCTGGTTCCAGCGCATCCGCGACCGCGCGACCGGCGCGGACCTGTATCCGGAGCTCCGCGAGCGCGAGCACAGCGCGAACTGGGTGTCCGACTGGCACGAGGTCGGCCTCTCTCGCATCCTGTTCCGCCGGTTCGGGCTGTGGCCGTCGCCGAGCGCCAACCACATCGGCGAGTACCTCTCCTGGGCGGACGACTACGTCCCGGCGCAGCTGCAGTACTTCCACGACCCGGCCGACGGATCCCCGTGGCGCGACGGCGCCGAGACGCCGGAGTGGTACTACGAGATCCGTTTCGCCGACACCGACCGCCCGTACCGGCCGGCGAAACACGCCCAGAAGTCGCTCCAGGACGCGCTGGCCGACCGTCCTCTCGCCTCCTCCGAGGAGCTCGCGATCCCGATCATCGAGTGGGTCGCCTGCGGTGTCGAGCGCGACCTCCCCGCCGTCAACCTGCCAAACGCCGGCGCCATCCCCGGGCTGCCGGACGACATGGTGGTCGAGGTCGCCGCCACCGTCGAGGACGGCCGGCTGGTGCCGGTCCCGGTGGAGCCGCTGCCGGAGGCCGTGTTCGCGATGGTGCGCCTGCAGGGCAGCATCCACAAGCTCCTCGTCGAGGCGTACGCGGAG
>NZ_JBQCGZ010000102.1:0-6843 GCF_051955155.1 Leifsonia sp. | reverse complement strand
CGTGCGAACGGCCTGCGACAGCGGTGCGTTGAACAGATATGCGGCTCCGAACAGCGAGGCCTTGAAGGCGCCGGCCAGCTTGGCCAGCAGAACCTCACGGGACTCGAGGTCGGCGAGCTTGCCTACCTCTTCTGCGGTCAGCGGGTTACCGTCGAAGTAACCGCCCTTGACCACCAGCAGAGGGTTTGCCTTGGCGAAGTCACGCAGCGACTTCGCGACGGCGACAGGGTCACCGTGCACGAAGGCGATCGCGGACGGACCAACGAGCTCCTCGTCGAACGACGAGATGCCCTTGTTGTTGGCCGCGATCTTGGTCAGCGTGTTCTTCACCACGGCGTACGTCGCGTGCTCACGGATGGACGAGCGCAGCTCCTTGAGCTGCGACACCGTGAGACCGCGGTACTCGGTCAGCAGAACGGCGGTCGAGCTGTCGAACAGGTTCTCCAGCTCGGCAACCGTGGCTTCCTTGTTCGCCATGGCCTACTCCTCAATCTTCTTCGTCGCACACCGCGGGAGCGATGTGCGCCTCGACCGCGGGAAACGAAAAAAGCTCCGGCGCAGAGGCACGGAGCTGGCGACGCAGAGAACTGCGAGACTTGCTTCATACACCTGCGCGGGCCCCCACCTGGATGGGACTTCGGACGTGCGAACACGACGACCAGCGGTCTTTGGCTTCGTCAAGAGTACGGGATGCCCGCGGCGGTGCGCAAATCGCGCCGCCTCGAGGCGAGGGGAACGGAGGAGATCCGGGCGCATCCGCACCTCGCCCTCCTCCGTTTCCCGCATCGGACCGGCGCGCCGGCCCGATCATCCTCCCTTTCGCCCGGCTGGTGTTCGGGCCGGGCGGGGCGTTCGCCGCTCAGGGCTGACGGCGCAGGAACGCTCCGACGTCGCCCGCGAACCGCGGGTGCAGCGGGGTGCCCGCGTGCGACCGGTTCGGGTAGACGATGTGCGTCGCATCCGGAAGCCGCCGCACGGTGTCGGCGGCGACCGCGGGCGGATAGAAGCGGTCGCGGCCCCCGGAGACGAGGAGCACCGGGACGCGCACGCGGCCGAGGCTCTCGCGCACGTCGAAGCCCTCCTCCGCCTCCACGAGAGCCCGGAGGCCCGCGCGGTCGGCGGGAGCCGGCACCGCGCGGGAAACCATCCGGACCGCAGGTGCGAGCAGCGGCGCGTCCATCGTCGCGATGGCCAGCTGCTCCGTCGCCTCCCGGTGCCCGTCCGCGAGGAGGTCGGCGTAGCGGCGCTGGACCGCCCTGCCCTCCGCGCCCAGGGTCGCGGCGCCGGCGGCGACGACGAGCGAGCTGACGAGTTCCGGGTGGTCGGTCGCGAGCTGGAGGGCGATGCTCGCGCCAGTGGAGACGCCCATCAGCGCGGCGGGACCGTCGAAGCGGCGGCGGAGCAGGTCGGCGTACACCGCCGCGATGCCGGCCATGCTCGTTCCCGGCCGGATGCGCACGGGGCGGCCGATGGCGTGCACGCGGCGGCTGCGGGCGGGGCCGCGCACGATGATCCGCTCGGTGAGCGCGTCCAGTCCGCGCGCCCGGCCCGGCTCCGACGGCAGGCCGCGCAGGAACACCAGCGGGGGCGCGGCCGGGTGCCCGTAGGCGACGGCGGGGACGAGCACGTCGGTCATCCCCCGGGGATCTCCGGTTCGGCCGGGGCGGACGCGGCGTCCGCCGGCCGTTCCCCGGCGGCCGGAGCGTCCACCGCGGCCAGCGGCAGCCGCACCTCGAACACGGTGTCCCCCGGCACGCTGCGCACCTCGACCGTGCCGCCGTGCGCCTCCACCACGGCCTGCACGATCGCGAGGCCGAGCCCGGTCGACCCGGTCGCCCGGTTGCGCGAGCTGTCGCCGCGGGCGAAGCGCTCGAACAGCGTCGAGCGCAGGTCGTCCGGGATGCCAGGCCCGTCGTCCGCGACCGTGATCACCGCCTGGCCCGCCGCGGCATCCAGCGCGAGTCCGGCGGTGACGTGCGTGCCCTCCGGCGTGTGAACGCGGGCGTTCGCGAGCAGGTTCATCACGACCTGGTGCAGGCGCGGGGCGTCGCCCGGCACCTCGACCGGCTCGTCCGGCAGCCGGATGCTCCAGTTGTGCTCGGGGCCGGCGGCGTGCGCGTCGCTCAACGCGTCGATCAGCAGCAGCGAGAGGTCGACGGGATCGTGGTCCAGCTCCCTGCCCTCGTCGAGCCTGGCCAGCAGCAGCAGGTCCTCGACCAGCGAGGTCATCCGCGTCGCCTCGGACTCGATCCTGCCGAGCGAGCGGGTCACGTCGTCGGGCAGCTCGTGCGGCGACCGCCGGGTGAGCTCGGCGTAGCCGCGAATCGAGGCGAGCGGCGTCCGCAGCTCGTGGCTCGCGTCCGCGACGAACTGGCGGACCTTCTGCTCGCTCGCCTGGCGGGCGGTCAGCGCGGACGCGACGTGGCCGAGCATCCGGTTGAGGGCGGCTCCCACCTTGCCCACCTCGGTGTGCGGGTCGGTGTCCTCCTCCGGCACCCGGACCGAGAGCGCGACGTCGCCGCGGTCGAGCGGCATGTTCGCCACCTGCTCTGCCGTGCCTGCCACCCGCTCCAGGGGGCGCATCGCCAGCCGCACGACGACGCTCGCGATCAGGAACGCGAAGATCAGCCCGGCGAGCGTGACCAGCACGATGACGAGCGTCAGCTGGGCGACGGTCGCCTGCACGTCGCTCAGCGGCAGTCCGATGATGACGCTGTCGCCGTTCTGCATCGGGTAGGCGGCGACCCGGTAGTCGCCGAGGTTGCCGAGGCTGATCGTGCGCGCGTTGCCGTCGGCCGGCAGGGCCCGGAGGGCGGCGGCGGGGAGCACGCCGACGTCGCGCGGGGCGGCGGGCTGGTTGTTGGCATTGTCCGACTCGCGGTCGGTCAGGATCACCGGGAAGAGGAAGGAGTCGCCGCTGCGGATGGTGCCGAACGTCCCGGTCGGCTGCCCGGGGGCCGCGACGATGCGGATGCCGTCCGGGCCGGTCGGCGACGTGCCGAAGAGGTTGTCCGCCGCGTGCTGCCCGCGTACGAGCGCGCTGGTCAGCTGCTGGTCCAGCCGCGTCATCAGGTAGTTCTGCAGCGCCAGCACGCTGACCGTCCCGATCGCGGCGCCCAGCACAGCGAGCATGGCGACGACGACGAGGACGACGCGGTTGCGGAGCGTCCAGGCCCGGAACGGGCGGAGGCGCCGCAGCCGCTCCCGCGCTCCGCCTGCGCCCGGGGCCGCGGTCGGTGCGCCCGCCGTGCGGGCTGCGGTCATTGCGCGGCCTTCACCATGTATCCGGCGCCGCGGACGGTGTGGATCATCGGAGCGCGCCCGGCGTCGATCTTCTTGCGCAGGTAGGAGATGTAGAGCTCGACGACGCTGGACGAGCCGCCGAAGTCGTAGCTCCACACGCGGTCCAGGATCTGCGCCTTGCTGAGCACGCGGCGCGGGTTGCGCATCAGGAAGCGCAGCAGCTCGAACTCGGTAGCGGTCAGCTGGATGGGCTCGCCGTCGCGGTGCACCTCGTAGCTGTCCTCGTCGAGCACCAGGTCGCCGACGATGAGCACGGGGTCGTCCTGGTCGGCGACGGCGGCGCGGGAGCGGCGCAGCAGCCCGCGCAGGCGTGCGACCAGCTCCTCGAGGCTGAACGGCTTGGTGACGTAGTCGTCGCCGCCGGCGGTGAGCCCGGCGATGCGGTCGTCGAGCGAGTCCTTCGCGGTCAGGAACAGGACGGGCGCCTCGTTGCCGTCCGCGCGCATCCGGGAGAGCACCTGCAGCCCGTCGATGTCCGGGAGCATGATGTCGAGCACCACGACGTCCGGCTTGAACTCGCGGGAGAGCTGCAGCGCCTGCTGCCCGGTGGCGGCGGTCTTGACCTCCCAGTCCTCGTAGTGGAGGGCCATCGCGAGCAGGTCGGTGAGCGTCGCCTCGTCGTCGACGACGAGCACGCGGATGCTGCTGCCGTCTGCTCGGCGGAGCAGCGTGCGCGGCTGGCTGGACGGGGTGGAGGCGGCGCGGGCGTTCATGGTCACCTTTCCCATTATCTGGAATCGACTTGACGCCGACTTTGCGAAACCTATGGACAGTCTGTGAGCCGCGCACGCTCCCCCGCACCGCACTCGGGACTGTGCCCGTGCGGTACGTCCCGGGCGTGCTCGCGCAGCCACACACGTCCCGAACGGGGACAGCGGGCCCGCCCCGCGCGACCCGACGCCTCCGAGCCGCGGCGACTGCGCCCCCGCGTCACGTCTGCACCCCGGCGCCCCGCCGCACACGTTCCCCCGCACCGCACTCGGGACTGTGCCCGTGCGGTACGTCCCGGGCGTGCTCGCGCAGCCACACACGTCCCGAACGGTGACGGACAGCAGCGCCGGCGCACTCGGCAAAACCATAGCCCGGCCATAGAGGCCGGAAAAGGGGCGGACTTAGCGTCCAGGCGACCCATTCGTCGTACCCCCAGAGATATGGAAGCCAATGTTCGGGACGTATCTGCGGCGTGAGCTGCTCAACCGCCGCAAGCAGACGGTCATCATCGCGATCGGCATGGCCCTCGCGATCGCGCTCGTCATCATCGTCAACGCGGTCTCCGCCGGCGTGAAGGACGCGCAGGCGAGCGTCCTGCAGTCCGTCTACGGCGTCGGCACCGACATCACCATCACGCAGCCGGCGACCGCCCAGAACGCCACCGCCCAGCAGGGCCAGGGCGGTGGTCCCCGGTTCGACTTCGGCGCGAACACCGGGACCGACACCGGCACGGGCCGCAAGGTCGACACCTCCCGCCTGGAGCCCACCCGCGGCGCGACCGTCATGGATGCGAGCACCCTGACCACCGCCAAGAAGGTGCAGAACGTCTCCGCCGCCGCGGCCGTGCTCTCGCTCACCAACACCAGCTTCAGCGGAACGCTGCCGAACTTCCAGCAGCTGCGCGAGCAGCGCGAGGCCGGCGGCCAGGCCGCCCAGCCCACCGCGCCGCCGACCGGCGGGGCGGACGGAGCGGGCGGCAGCTCGTTCACCGTCGACTCGTTCTCGGTGATGGGCCTCGACCCCGCCGGCACGTCCGTCGGCCCGCTGTCCTCCGTCACGCTGTCCAGCGGCCGCACGTTCACGTCCGCCGACGCCGCGAAGGATGTGGTGGTGCTGGACGCGAGCTACGCCAAGACCGCGAGCAAGGCCGTCGGCGACACCATGACCATCGGCGGCACGAGCTTCACCGTGATCGGCGTCGTGAGCGCCACCGGGGCCGACTCGACCACCGCGTCGAACGCGTACATCCCGCTCGCCGTCGCCCAGAAGCTCTCCGGGCAGACCGACAAGGTCTCCGCGGTCTACGTGACCGCCGCCTCCGCGAGCGACATCGACCAGATCAAGGCGGACCTCACGAAGTCGATCTCCGGCGCGACGGTCAGCACCCAGGCGGACCTCGCCTCCAGCGTCTCCGGCTCGCTCGGCAGCGCCGGCCAGCTGATCTCCAACCTCGGCACCTGGCTCTCGGTCATCGTCCTCGCCGCGGCGTTCCTCATCGCGATCCTGTTCACGATCTCCGGCGTCACCCGGCGCACCCGCGAGTTCGGCACGCTCAAGGCGATCGGCTGGTCCAACCGCCGGATCGTCGGCCAGGTGGCGGGCGAGTCCGTGGTGCAGGGCCTGATCGGCGGCGTCATCGGCGTCGCCATCGGCCTGATCGGCGTGCTGATCGTGAACGTGATCTCCCCGACCCTGACCGGCAGCGTCGGCTCCGGCTTCGCCGAGGCTGCCGGTCAGCGCTCCGGAGCGGGCGGCGGCGCGACGCCCGGCGCCGGCGGGGCGGAGGGCGGGTTCGCCGGCGGCGGCTTCGGCGCAGGCGGAGGCGGCGGCGCGTTCGCCGGGATCCGCCGGGCCTCCGAGACGACCGCGGACATCGCCCTGCACGCCCCCGTGACGCTCTGGATCATCGTCGGCGCCGTCGCGCTCGCGGTGCTCGGCGGCCTGCTCGCCGGCGCGATCGGCGGCTGGCGCGCCTCCCGTCTCCGTCCCGCCGCCGCCCTGCGCTCCGTCGCCTGATCGCCCGCGAAGACCGACAAGAAGGACACACCGTGTACACCCTCACGAACGTCACCAAGAAGTACAGCCAGTCCAAGCGCGAGGTGCTCGCCCTGAACGACGTCACCCTCCAGATCCCGGACGGGCAGCTCGTCGCCATCCAGGGTCCGACCGGCGGCGGCAAGTCGACGCTCCTGCAGATGCTCGGCGCGCTGGACCGGCCGACCTCCGGGTCGGTCGCGCTCGGCGACGCGAGCCTGTCGAAGCTGGGCGACGGCAAGCTCACCGGCATCCGCGCGAACGAGATCGGCTTCGTCTTCCAGGGCTTCAACCTCATCCCGACGCTCACCGCGCAGGAGAACGTGGAGACCGCGCTGGCCCCGCTGAAGGTCAGCGGCGAGGAGCGCAAGCGGCGGGCAGCCGAGGCCCTGGCGTCCGTGGGTCTGGCCGACCGCGGCAGCCACCTGCCCTCCGAGCTCTCCGGCGGTCAGCAGCAGCGCGTCGCCATCGCGCGCGCCCTGGTGAAGAACCCGGAGGTGCTGCTCGCGGACGAGCCGACCGGCAACCTGGACGAGGAGACCCGTGACGAGATCATGGACCTGCTCGAGGGCCTGTGGCGGGACCGCGGCCTCACCGTCATCATCGTCACGCACGACACCGCCGTGGCCAAGCGCGCCCAGCGCCGCCTGCACATCAAGCACGGCCAGGTGAAGGACGTGGCGTAGCCCCGCCTCACGGCTGGACCGTCGGGGGGCCGGCAAATTTGGCCGGCTCGCCCCCCGACCGCCACCCACCCGCCCCCCCCCGCCCCCCGGGCGGGGGCCGGGCGCAGGG
>NZ_JBQCGZ010000101.1:0-9168 GCF_051955155.1 Leifsonia sp. | reverse complement strand
GCGGTGAGGAAGTCGTGGTCGGCCTCGAGCGCGTCGAGCGCCTCGCCGAGGGACGCCGGCACCTGGGGGATGTTCTTGGCCTCCTCGGGCGGCAGCTCGTAGAGGTCCTTGTCGACCGGCTCGTGCGGCTCGATGCGGTTCTTGATGCCGTCGAGGCCCGCCATCAGCTGGGCGGCGAACGCGAGGTACGGGTTGCCGGAGGCGTCGGGCGCGCGGAACTCGATGCGCTTGGCCTTCGGGTTGGTGCCCGTGATCGGGATGCGGATGGACGCCGAGCGGTTGCCGGCCGAGTAGACCAGGTTGACCGGGGCCTCGAAGCCGGGCACCAGGCGGTGGAACGAGTTCACCGTCGGGTTCGTGAACGCCAGGACGGCCGGGGCGTGCTTGAGCAGGCCGCCGATGTACCAGCGCGCGATGTCGGAGAGGCCGCCGTAGCCGGACTCGTCGTAGAACAGCGGCTTGCCGTCGTTCCACAGCGACTGGTGGGTGTGCATGCCCGAGCCGTTGTCGCCGAACAGCGGCTTCGGCATGAACGTGGCGGTCTTGCCCCACTGCTCCGCCGTGTTCTTGACGATGTACTTGAACTTCAGGATGTCGTCCGCCGCGTGCACCATCGTGTCGAAGCGGTAGTTGATCTCGGCCTGGCCGCCGGTGCCCACTTCGTGGTGCGCACGCTCCAGGATGAGGCCGGCGTCGATCAGCTTCAGCGAGATGTCGTCGCGCAGGTCGGCCTGCTTGTCGACCGGGCTGACCGGGAAGTAGCCGCCCTTGTAGGGGGTCTTGTTGCCCAGGTTGCCGCCGTCCTCGGCGCGACCGGTGTTCCAGGCGCCCTCCTCGGAGTCCACCGAGTAGAAGGAGGAGTGCTGGTTCACTTCGTACCGGACGTCGTCGAAGATGTAGAACTCGGCCTCGGGGGCGAAGTAGGCGGTGTCGGCGATGCCGGTGGAGGCGAGATACTTCTCGGCCTTCTTGGCGACCTGACGCGGGTCCTTCGCGTAGATCTCGCCGTTGCGCGGGTTGTAGATGTCGAACACCATGATCAGCGTCCGCTCCACGCGGAACGGGTCGATGTAGGCGGTCGAGACATCCGGGATCAGCTGCATGTCCGACTCGTGGATCGACGCGAAGCCGCGGATGGACGAGCCGTCGAAGAGCTGGCCGACGGAGAAGAACTCCTCGTCGACACTCGCTGCGGGGATGTTGAAGTGCTGCTGAACACCGGGCAGATCGGTGAAGCGGATATCAAGGAACTTGACGTCCGTGTCCTTGATGAACTTGAGCACCTCGGAAGAATCGCGGAACATACGTTAGGACTCCCAATGGCTGTGCGATGACCGGACTGCGCGTGCAGCCCGACACCCACCGTACGGGGAGGCCGTTTCCCTCCCGTGACGCAAATGTTTCCGGCGTGTTACGCATACGCGCCCCGGGTAAACTCGGTCGGGTGCCCCAGAACCCCTCGCAGCGCCCTCGCGACATCGCGCCCAGCCGCTACCCCGGGGAGCGTCTCGGGCTCCCGGAGGCCGGCCCGCGGTCGGTGGGACGGGCGGGCAGGCGCATCGGCGCGATCGTCGTCGACTGGGCGATCGCGTCCCTGATCTCGTTCGCGTTCTTCCACTACGACCCGTGGGCGAACATCGGCATCTTCGCCCTGATGCAGATCCTGTTCATCCCGACCATCGGCGGCAGCATCGGGCACCGCATCTTCGGGATGCGCGTGGTCGCGATCCGCGGCGGCTGGGTCGGCGTCTGGCGACCGATCGTGCGCACCGTGCTGCTGTGCATCGTGATCCCGGCGCTGGTCTGGGACTCCGACCAGCGCGGCTTCCACGACAAGGTCGCCGGGACCGTCCTCATCCGCGGCTGATGCCCGTCCTGCTGCGTCCCGCCTCCCCGGCGGACAGCGACGCCGTCGCCGACGTCTTCCTCGCAGCCAGAGCGGGGATGACGTACCTGCCCGTGGTGCACACCGAGGCGGAGACACGGTCCTGGATCGCGGGCGCCGTCCTCCCCGGATGCGCTGTGTCGGTGGCGGTCGAGGGGTGCACGGTGCTCGGGTTCTGCGCGCTGGACGGCGACGCGCTCGAGCACCTGTACGTGCATCCCGCCGCTCACGGCCGGGGGATCGGGACGCGCCTGCTCGCGGAGGCGAAGGTCGTGAGCCCGGGGGAGCTGAACCTGCGCACCTTCCAGCGGAATACGGGGGCGCGCCGGTTCTACGAGCGCAACGGCTTCACGATCGTGGCCGTCAGCGACGGCTCAGCGAACGAGGAGCATGAGCCGGACATCCACTACCGCTGGACGCGCACAGTCTGAACCGCCGCTCGGCGGCCGGAGATGTGCCGGACTCAGCGGGCGCGCTGCGCGCGGACCTTCATCGGGTCGATGCCCTTCGGAATCGGCATCGCGTTCTCCAGCGACTGGAGACGGTTGCTGATCGCGAGCACCTCGGCCTTGGTGAGGGTCGGCTTGATCTTGGCGAGCGTGCGCGGCACCTTGTGCAGCGGGACCGAGTCGGCGTCCGGGCCGACCGAGATCGTGGTGACGGGCACGTTCGGCAGCACGCGGGTGACCTTGCGGCGCTCCTCGTCGACCATCCGCTGCGTGCGGGTCTTCGGGCCCTCGCTGATGAGCACGACGCCGCCGCGGCCGGTGGCACGGTAGACCGCGTCCTGCGTCTTGCCGTTGACGGCGACCGGCATCTCCGAGCCGCGCCAGCTGCGCTTGAGCGAGCTGCGGAGCACAGCGCCCACGGCGCCCGGCTGGCCCTCGATCTGCGAGTACGCGGCACGCTCGGCGCGACGGCCGAGGATGATCAGGGCGGCGAGGACACCGGCGAGAATGCCGGCGACGATCCAGAGCACCATCGTGAAGACGTTGCCGCCGGAGAGGAACACCGCGAGCAGGATGCCCACCACGATCGGAAGGGCGAGTCCCAGGACGATGTAGAGGACCGCGCGGTCGTCGTACCGACGGGTCATCTGGAAGACCTGCCACATCTGCTTCAGACGGCCGGGCTCCTTGGTGGACTTGTCCTTGCGTGCCATAGACATAAGGATACCGGCTCGGCCGCCCGCGGGAGGACGTGTTCGCGGGCGGCAGAGCAGGTCAGGAGACGGCCTGCGCGAAGCCGAGCGACGCGTCGGCGAGCGGCCGCAGCTGGGCCGGGATCTCGCGCCCCTTCGCGTGCATCGACTGCGCCCACAGCCGGCCCGCGCGGTAGGACGAGCGCACCAGCGGGCCGGCGAGCACGCCGAGGAAGCCGATCGCCTCCGCCTCGGCCTTGAGCTCCACGAACTCGTCGGGGTGCACCCAGCGCGCGACCGGCAGGTGCCGGGGGCTCGGTCGCAGGTACTGCGTGATCGTGATGATGTCGGTGCCGGCGTCGTGCAGGTCGTGCAGCGCCTGGGAGACCTCGGCGCGCTCCTCGCCCATCCCGAGGATCAGGTTGGACTTCGTGATGAGCCCGGCCGCCCTGCCCTGGGTCAGCACGTCCAGCGAGCGCTCGTACCGGAACGCGGGCCGGATGCGCTTGAAGATGCGCGGGACCGTCTCGACGTTGTGCGCGAACACCTCCGGCCGCGCCGAGAACACCTCGCCCAGGTGGTCCGGGTTGCCCGAGAAATCCGGGACCAGGATCTCCACGCCCGTCCCCGGGCTCTGCCGGTGGATCTCGCGGATGGTCTCCGCGTACAGCCAGGAGCCCTCGTCGGCCAGGTCGTCGCGGGCGACGCCGGTGACCGTGGAGTAGCGCAGGCCCATCCGCGCCACGGACTCCGCGACCCGGCGCGGCTCGTCCCTGTCGAAGTCGGCCGGCTTGCCGGTGTCGATCTGGCAGAAGTCGCAGCGCCGGGTGCACTGCGATCCTCCGATCAGGAAGGTCGCCTCCCTGTCCTCCCAGCACTCGTAGATGTTCGGGCAGCCGGCCTCCTGGCAGACCGTGTGCAGCTCCTCGGACTTCACGAGGCCGTGCAGCTGGCGGTACTCCGGTCCCATCTTGGCGCGCGTCTTGATCCACTCTGGCTTGCGCTCGATGGGGGTCTGCGCGTTGCGGACCTCCAGGCGCAGCATCCGGCGGCCCTCGGGCGCGGCGCTCACGCGGCGGCTCCCGCGGTGGTGGCGGTGAGCTGGGACGCGGTGGCGGGCTGGGCCGCGGTGGGCTGAGACGCGGCGGTGACCCGGGCGAACTCGCGGTCGAACGCGGCCCGGACCAGCGGCGCGACCTCGGCCGGCGTGACCGAGCGGGAGAGCGCGCGGGAGATCGTGGTCACGCCGGCGTCGCGGATGCCGCACGCGACGATGTGCTCGTACGGCTCGATGCTGTTGGAGCAGTTGAGGGCGAAACCGTGCATCGTCACGCCCTCCGCCACGCGGATGCCGATCGCCGCGATCTTCTCGTCCGGCGCCCCGTCGTCGCGCACCCACACCCCGGAGCGCCCCTCGACGCGCTCGCCGGCCACGCCGAGCTCAGCGAGCACCTCGATCAGCACCGACTCCAGCCTGCGCACGTAGCCGACGACGTCGATGGGCTCCGCCAGTCGCAGCAGCGGGTAGCCGACCAGCTGCCCCGGCCCGTGCCAGGTGATCTTGCCGCCGCGATCGACGTCGATCACGGGCGTCCCGTCGGTCGGGCGCTCATCGTCCGCCGTGCGTTTGCCCGCAGTGTAGACCGAGTCGTGCTCCAGGAGCAGGACGGTGTCGCCCGCCCGACCGGCGACGACGTCGGCGTGGATCGCACGCTGCCGTCGGAGGGCCACGTCGTACGGAACGGTGCTGGGGCCGAGGCCCGTCACGTCGTAGGTGATCATGTCGGCATCCTATGTGGACTGAGTCTAAAAACACGAATGCTCCTGCACAGTTGCCGCTCGCGCGGCACCGTCCACAGATTTCGGACGCGTCTCCACGGCCGCTGTCCGCCACGGTTCGATGGAGGCATGAGCCCAGGACGCCGAACCCGCACCCCACCACCGGACTGGCCGCGACACGTGCGCGCGGCGGCCGCCGCCGAGCGCGTGACGGTGCTGCCCGCGCCGGAGGGCTCGCTCCCGCGGGACCGGCCGGGCGAGCACAGCGTCCTGGTCGTCGGCGACGAGCTGGCCGAGCCCGCGATCCTCCGGCTGCGCGACGAGGCGGCCGTCGGCCGGCCGCTCGCCGAGGAGTGCCGAGCGCGCGAGGAGGCCGCGTCCGAGTACGTGCCCGTCGCGCTCGGGCCGCCGCGTGTCCGCACCCTGCGCGGGCGCCCGGTGTCGTCGGTGCTGCTGCCGCAGGCGCAGGGAGGAACGCTGAACACGCTGCTCGCCGCGCGAGCGACCTTCGGCGCGGGCGAGGCCGCGACGATCCTGCTCGCCACGGCCAGAGCGATAGCCCACCTGCACGCGTTCGGCTGGGCCGGGGTGGCGGTGAGCACGGAGACGGTCGCGTTCCGGGCGGACGGCTGTCCGGTGCTGGCGAGGATGGACACCGTGCGACCCTGGACAGCCGCCTTGGCGGATGCCGACCGGGCCGCCTACCGCACCTTCGCCGCGGCCGTCTGCGGCGCCGTCGGCGGGCCAGCGGGCCGCGAACGGCAGACGCTGCACGCCGCCGTCAGGGACGCTCTCGTCGGCGGTGGTTGGGAGGAGGTCATCGTCGCCGTGCTCCGGGCGGCCGCTCCGACCGCGGTTCGGCTACCGCGGGGTGTGCCGGATGGGGTGGATTCGGTGTCATCGGTGGGCGCGGCGGCGTCGGTGCCCGCTCTACCCGCGACGGCGGCCGGCGCGCCGCGCGCGTCCCCGGCGTCGAGGCGGGCGGGGTCTGTGCGGGCGGGCGCGGTGCGGGCGGGGTCTGTGCGGGCGAAGTCTGCGCAGGGCAGGCCTACGCCGGCGCGGTCAGTGCGCGTGGGGCCCCTGCAGTCGGTGCCGTCCGCCGAGCGCGGCCGGGCCGGACGGGTACTGGCTGCGGGCCTGGAGGCGCTCGACGGGCGGCCGGTGGCGGCCCTCGCGCAGCGCGTGGGCGGCTGGCTGCGGGCGCGGCCGGTCTTGCTGATCGTCGCGGGCGTGCCCGTGGCGGTGGTGGTGCTCGTACTCGTCGTCGTGCCGGGCGGGGGCGGCTCCGTGTCGCCGGGATGACGCGGAACGGCCCCGCTCCAGGGGGAGCAGGGCCGTTCCGGTGGTGTCGGTGTCGACGCCGAGGGGATCAGATGCCGAGGTTGCCCTCGAAGTCGCCGCCCTCGAGGCGGTTCTTGACCGCGACGAGGAAGCGCGCCGCGTCCGCGCCGTCGACGATCCGGTGGTCGTACGACAGGGCGAGGTACACGGTCGAGCGGATGGCGATCGAGTCGGTGCCGTCGGCCGAGATCACGACCGGCTTCTTCGTCACGATGCCGGTGCCCAGGATGGCGACCTGCGGGAGGAAGACGACCGGGGTGTCGAACAGCGCGCCGCGCGAACCGGTGTTGGTCAGCGTGAACGTGCCGCCGGCGAGCTCGTCCGGCTTCAGGCGGTTGTCGCGCGTGCGGCCGGCGAGGTCGGCGATCTCCGTGGCGAGGCCGGCGAGGTCGAGGTCGGACGCGTTGCGGATGACCGGGGTCAGCAGGCCGCGCTCGGTGTCGACGGCGATCGACATGTTCTCGTGGTCCGGGTAGACGATGTTGTCACCGTCGACCGTGGCGTTGATCACGGGGTAGGTCTTCAGCGCCTCGGCGGCGGCCAGGGCGAAGAACGGCAGGAAGGAGAGCTTGACGCCGGTCTTGGCCTGGAAGTCGCCCTTCACCCGGTCGCGGAGAGCGGCGACCTTGGTGACGTCCACCTCGACGACCGAGGTGAGCTGAGCGGTCGACTGCATCGACACCACGGCGCGCTCGGCCACGACCTTGCGCAGGCGGGACATCGGCTGGGTCGTGCCGCGCAGCGGCGAGACCTCGGCGACCGGAGCGGCCGCGGGGGCGGCAGCCGGTGCGGCCGCGGGAGCCGCGGCGCTGAGGATGTCCTCCTTGCGGATCCGCCCGCCGACACCGGTCCCGGTGACGGTGGACAGGTCGACGCCCTGCTCGTTGGCGAGCTTGCGGACGATCGGGGTGACGTACCCGGCGTTGCCGGCGTGCGCACCACCCGCGGCGGGAGCCGGGGCGGCGGCAGGGGCGGGAGCGGCGGCGGGAGCCGGAGCAGCGGCAGGGGCCGGAGCGGCAGCGGGGGCCGCGGGCTGAGCCGGAGCGGCGGGGGCCGGGGCGGGCGCCTCCTGAGCAGGGGCCGGAGCGGCCTGCGCCGGAGCCGGGGCGGCGGCCGGGGCCTCCTGGGCCGGGGCCGGAGCGGCGGCCGGAGCCTCCTGGGCCGGAGCCGGAGCGGCGGCCGGAGCCTCCTGGGCCGGAGCCGGGGCAGCGGCCGGAGCCTCCTGGGCCGGAGCCGGGGCCTCCTGCGCCGGAGCGGCGGCCTCGGCCGGAGCGGCCTCGGCGGCCGGGGCGGCGGCCTCGGGGGCAGCAGCCTCCGGGGCGCCCGAGCCGGAGCCGTCGCCGATGGTCACGAGCGGGGTGCCCACCTCGACCGTCTCGTCCTCCTGCACCAGGATCGCCTCGACGACGCCCGCGACGGGGGACGGGATCTCGGTGTCGACCTTGTCGGTCGAGACTTCGAGCAGGGGCTCGTCCACCTCGACACGGTCGCCAACGTTCTTCAGCCAGCGGGTGACCGTGCCTTCCGTGACACTCTCGCCGAGTGCCGGGAGGCTGACGGATTCGCTCATGAGCTTCTCTCCTTCAAAACCTGATCGTTCAGTAGCTTATTGCCGCCAACGCGGCGGTCGGACTAGAGGGTGTGCAGCGGCTTGCCCGCGAGGTAGAGGAACGCCTCACCCAGCGACTCGTTCTGTGTCGGGTGCGCGTGCACCAGCGGAGCGATGTCCTCCGGGTACGCCTCCCAGTTCACCGCCAGCTGGGCCTCGCCGATCAGCTCGCCGACGCGCGCGCCGATCATGTGCACGCCGAGCACGGGGCCGTCGTTCAGGCGGACGACCTTCACGCTGCCGTTGGTGCCGATGATCTCGCTCTTGGCGTTGCCCGCGAGGCTGTAGTCGTAGCTGGTGACGCTGTCCGCGCCGTACTTCTCGGCCGCCTTCGCCTCGGTGAGGCCGATCGAGGCGACCTCCGGGTCGCTGTAGGTCACCTTGGGGATGTTCACGTCCGGAATGACGACGGGGTTGAGCCCTGCGATCTCCTCGGCGACGAAGATGCCCTGCTGGAAACCGCGGTGCGCGAGCTGCAGGCCGGGGACGATGTCGCCGACCGCGTACACGCCCGGGAGGTTGGTGTGCAGGCGCTCGTCGGTGATGACGAAGCCGCGGTCCATCGTGACGCCGACCTCCTCGAAGCCGAGCCCCTGAGTGAGCGGGCCGCGCCCGACGGCCACGAGCAGCAGCTCGGCCTCGACGGTCTCGCCGTTCTCGAGCGAGACGACGACGCCGTTCTCGTTCTGAGTGACACCGGAGAAGCGGACGCCGAGCTTGTAGTCGATCCCGCGGCGGCGGAACGCGCGCTCGAGAGACTTGCTGATCGACTCGTCCTCGTTCGGGACCAGGTGCGGCAGCGCCTCGATGATGGTGACCTCGGCCCCGAAGGACTTCCAGACGCTGGCGAACTCGACGCCGATCACGCCGCCGCCGAGGACGGCGACCTTCTTCGGGACGAAGTCCAGTTCGAGCGCCTGCTCGCTGGTGATCACGCGGCCGCCGATCTCGAGGCCCGGGAGCGAGCGCGAGTAGGAGCCGGTGGCCAGGATGACGTTCTTACCGACGATGGTGTCCTCGCCGACCTGCACGGTGGTGGGGGAGACGAGACGTCCCTCACCCTCGATGACCGTGATGCCGCGGGCCTTCACCAGGCCCTGCAGACCCTTGTACTTCTTCGCCACGATCCCCTGGCGGTACTCGGTGACGCCATTGATGTCGACGCCCTGGAACTGGGTGACGATGCCGTACTTGGCGGACTCGCGCGAGTAGTCGGCCACCTCGGCCGCGTGCAGCAGCGCCTTGGTCGGAACACAGCCGCGGTGCAGGCAGGTGCCGCCGACCTTGTCCTTCTCGATCATGCCGACGGTGAAACCGAGCTCGGCCGCACGCAGCGCCGCTGCGTAGCCTCCACTCCCACCGCCGAGCACCACAATGTCAAAGTTCTGCTCAGACACCCAGCTACTCCCTCGC